>NZ_JAGHZN010000020.1:0-91307 GCF_017746735.1 Roseofilum sp. Guam
TCAAAACCTGGGCCGAATTTGGTATTAAAGTAACGAACCAAACCTCAACTCCCTATCGCTTTATCTTCTTTAACTTAGAGATGGAAATGGTAAGACCAGACGGACAACTCATCCAACCTGATTATGCTAGAAATTTAACAAATCCCCCATTAGACTCAGATTTTCTTTTAGCTAAACCAGGGGAGACCTTAACTTTCTGGATCAAAGCTAAATTTGTCTGGAGGGGGTATAAGCTTGGATTTTGCTATCGAGACCTCTCTAATGGTTTCTATACTTTTCTAGGTCTGAGGCCGATGAAATACTGGGTGCGTTTTACCTACAGTAATCTATCCCCACGTCGAAATGTTAATATATATACAAGTCCGGACGACTGTACTCACCCCCGTCAGCCTTGGCCCTTTTTAGAAGAGCTTTGGACGGGTATAGCATCTTCACCTTACGAAGAGTTCTACTTAGAATATCCTCCAGAATAAGGAGTGAAAAAAGCAAATATCCATCGATCAATTCTTAAACCTATGGCATCCGTAGAGAGTAATTACACCATTACTAGTGGTATCAGGTTTGAAACTCTTGTACCAGAACGAGTCTTGATTATCCCCAACCAGGATAATATCAAAACCTGGGCTGAATTTGGCATTAAAGTAACGAACCAAACATCAACTCCCTATCGCTTTATCTTCTTTAGCTTAATTCCAGAAATTGTAGGACCAGAGGGAGAAGCAATTGAATATGGTGCTGGTATAAATCATGCCAATCTCCCATTAGAGTCAGATTTTCTCTTAGCTAAACCAGGGGAGACTTTAACTTTCTTGACAAAATCCAAGTTTTTCTGTGTGGGCAACAAACTAGGATTTGGTGGTGTCAACCGCTACAATTTATCTTGGAGTTATAGAGGTCTGAGACCAATTAAATATTGGGTACGTTTTACTTATAGAAAAATATCTCCAACTCCAAAAATCAGCCGTCAATCTTGGCCCTTTTTAGAAGAGCTTTGGACAGGTATAGCATCTTCACCTTACGAAGAGTTTTACTTAGAATATCCTCCAGATTAATCTTAAATTCAGTAAAATTCACTTAGATTTTATTCCCTGATACAGGTAATATCTAGCCAACATGAATGAAAGCAATTTTGTCGAAGTCAATGATATTCGCTTTGAGACTCTTGTACCCAAGCGAGTATTAACCCTGCCGAAAAAAAACCTAATTCAAAGAATTTCGGATATCAGAAGGTATTTATTAACACGATCTTTCCCTCCGTCCCCTAGATATCCGGTGGAGATAGGAATTAGGATTACGAATAACAGCGATCGCCCTCTTTACTTTAGTTTTTATATGGCCTTATTTCCTGAAATTATTAAAGTAGAAAATGGGGAAAACATTCCATTTTATGGAGGTTGGTTTCATACAAAATTGCCCTTAGAATCGGATTTTGCCCTAACTATACCAGGAGAAAGTACCTGCTTTTTTCTTGATGCCAAAATTTGTTGGATTTGTGGCAATGATTATGGGATTACCATACAGGTAAGCGGAGGCGGTTTTATTTTTAAACCCCTTAGATTGGGAAGAAGATATAAGCTTCGGTTAAGTTATCACAATCAAACAGCCACGCATCAGTTTTATGATTTTACTAATAAAAAATTTCAAGTAGTAGAAGGATTATGGACTGGCGAAATATTAACTCCGTTTGTAGAGATTTCGCTAGTCAAGAGTTAGACAAAAAAACAAAAATAATAAATCAAGGAACCTAGGAGGACTTTCTTGGTGGGATGCCGATATGACAAGAAACCCGGTTTCTACCTCAACTTACGAAGCCACCTCACTGGTATTCGTAATGCCCAAAACTTGGGTAAATCCACCCCTCGCTTGCGTCACGCCGATGGTGCGCTCCGAGGCTTCAATCATGGGACGACGGAGACTCACCACGATAAATTGGGCACTACCTAAACTTTGTTTTTTAATCATCTTCGAGAGACGTTCTACATTCGCCCCATCGAGGAACATATCCACCTCATCAAAAGCATAGAATGGGGAAGGACGATAGCGCTGGAGGGCAAAAATAAAGCTCAGAGCAGTTAAGGATTTTTCGCCTCCCGACATGGAAGCCAAACGCTGCACCGGTTTGCCTTTGGGATGGGCAACTAAATTCAGTCCGCCACTGAAGGGATCTTCAGCATTATCGAGTTGTAGATGTCCATCCCCTTCCGAGAGTTCGGCAAAGATCTGTTGGAAGTTTTCATTCACGGCATCAAAGGATTCCATAAACGCCCGAAAGCGCAGAGTCGTAAAGTTTTCTACCCTGAGTAAGAGTTCTGTGCGCTCTTTTTCCAGAATTGCCAGTTTTTCGCTCAGGGCTTCCAGGCGTTCGGTGGTATGTTCGTATTCTTCGATCGCCAACATATTCACGGGTTCTAAGGCTTGTAATTGTTTTTGCAGTTGGCGTAGGGTTTGTTCGAGTTCCTTCATCTTCAGTTTTTCTGGAACTTCAGGCAACGGATCGGGTAACTCGGCTTTCACCTCTTGAATCTGGTTTTGCAGCGCAATCAGATTTTGGCGACGGGTATTTTGGTTTTCCGCCAGTTTCTGTTGTTGCCATTGCAATTGTTGACGGTTGAGATGCAATTGGCGCAACTTTTCCTCCACAGCATCCCGTTGTTGTTTTTCCGCCCCTAGGGTTTCTTCCAGAATTGCCAATTGCCCTGTCGTTTGCGCCATCTGCCCCTTAATATCCGCCTGTTGGCGACGAATGCGGGTATTTTGGCTCATGGTGGTAGACTCATTCTGCTTGAGTTCGTTAACCCGCTCTAAACTTTGGCGAATTTTCTCATTGGTGCGATCGCGTTTTTTATCCAATTCCTGTAACTGTTGTTCGCATCCTCTCAAAGCAAGTTCTCGCCGATCTAATAGACTTTCTTTTTCCCGCAGTTGCTCTTGAATCGCTTGCCATTCCTTCGGTGCTTGATTTTCTTCCAACTGAGCCAAAGAGCGACGATACTCATCCAGTTGGCTCTGTTGTTGAGGCAGTTCCCGATTCAAGTATTCTAAACGGGTGCGAGTTTGATTCAGGTCATGTTCTGTTTGCGCTAAGAGTTCGCGAGCGCGATCGCATCGTTGCTGCTCGCTTTGGATCTGTTTTCGGCATTGCTCCAGTTGCAATTGTTTTTCCCGGTGCTGCCCCCTAACCTCCATCAACTCCGCAGAGGCTTTTTTTGTCGCGTCTGACAAGTTTCCCAGTTCCACCTCAATTTGAGCCAAAAGTCCTTCAATCTCGTTTATCCGGTCTTCTAGCGCTCTCTGCTGGGCTGATTCAGAACTGGCTGCACCCATACCCAAGCGCAGGCTCGATCGCTGGGACTGACTGCCCCCCGTCATCGCTCCAGAGGCTTCCAGCAGTTCCCCGTCTAGGGTAACCATGCGCAGATTGCCAATATGGGGCCTTGCAGCGTTGAGGGTGGCAAACACGGCAGTACTGCCGAAAACATAGGCAAAGATCGTGTCATAATGGGGGTCGCATTGAATCAGATTAACGGCATAGTCGATAAAGCCTTCAGCGCTGAAACCGTTATCTGGACGGCGACCGGGGCGGATTTTGTTTAGGGGTAAGAATGTAGCGCGGCCTCCTCGTTTTTGTTTCAGGAGGGCGATCGCCTGCGCCGCCACGTTATCATCATCTACAACAATATTCCCCAATCGCGACCCAGCCGCAATTTCCAGCGCCAACTGATAGCGGGAGTCTACTTGACCTAGACTGGCGACTAACCCATGAACGCCAGGGATCTGGGTTTGCATAATCAGTTTACTGGCGTAAGTTCCCGCCGCTTCTTGCTGGGCCTGTACTTGCGCCTCTAGTTTATCGAGTTGTCGTTGTTTATCCCGTTGTTCATTCAGCAATCTTTTCTGAGTTTGCTGCTGGGTTTGCTGGTCATATTCTGCGGTGGAGAGAGTTTGAGCCACTACCTGAATGCGCTGGGATAACTCAATGACTTCCACTTCCAACCCAGTCGCGCTTTCATGTTGACTGGCGATATTTGGTTCTAGAGTCGCAATGCGCTGATTCTGTTCTTCTAGGGTACGAGTTAATTGGCTTTGGCGCTCCGTCAGTTGTGCTTGTTCTGTGCGTTGGGGTTCTAGGGTTTTGAGAATCTCTTCAATATTGTGATTCAAAGCCGTTTGGCGATCGACCCATTCTTGAGACGCAGAGGCGATCGCCTGGGCTTGTTCCCGCGTTTCGGTTAAACTAGCCTGAGCTTCATCCCGACTATCTTGCAATCCCGACAAAGCCTGAGTTTCCAAATTATATTGATGCTGAATCGTGTCCAGGGTTTGCCGGTCTTGATGAATGTCTTGTTCCGTTTTTTCCCGATGGTGTTTTAACTGTTGTTCGGTGGTTTCAAGTTCCTGTTGCCGAGTTTCCAGTTGACTCAGTTGCGCTTGTTGAGTCGCTAACGTAGACTGGAGCGCTAATAACTGTTCTTCCCCCAAAGACTTGACACGTGCATTCAGTCCATCGAGTTCTTCACTTACCTGGGAAATTTGAGTATTCAGTGCTTCTAAGTTATCCTGAAATTCACCTTGAGTGCGATCGCCCGCTTCAATCGCTTCCCTCAGTTTTCCTTCCTCCGCACGCAAAGAGCGCCAGCGCAACACCGCTTCCCACTCCTGTTTCTGCAACAGTTCCGTGCGTAGGGTTTGGTATTTTTCTGCTTTAGCGCGATCTTTGGCCAGGCGATCGCGCTGGGAAATCAACTCCTGTTCTATAATCCGAGAATTCTCTTCCTTCTCCTTAACTTCCGTTAACTTCTCCTTCGCCAAATCAATCTTACGGTCAAACTGAGCCACCCCTGCCAACTCATCAATGATTTCCCGTCTCGCCTTCCCATTCATCGAGATAATACTCGTCACATCCCCTTGAAGCACCACATTATAGCCTTCCGGATAGATCCTCAGCCGGTTCAGATGCTCATGTAACTGAGTTAAGGTGCAAGCCTCCCCATTCATATAATAGGTTGACGTATAGGTTCCGGCTGGCGTAACCCGCAGGCGGCGAGTAATATGCCATTCTGGATCGAGTTCAATCTCCCCCTCTGGATCTTCTTCCTCCTCCCAGATGCTGGGCTCCACATCCGAAACATCCAACGTAACCGTCACACTCGCTTCCACCGTTGCTTTCCGTTTCTCCCCCTTCGCATGGTTCACCAGATCCGGCAGCCGTTCCGCTCGCATCCCCTTCGAGCTGGATAAGCCCAAACAAAACAGCAGAGCATCTAAGATATTAGACTTTCCCGACCCATTCGGCCCGGAAATCACGGTAAACCCAGGTAACAACGGCACAGCCGTTGTTCCCCCAAAGGATTTGAAGTTGGTCAGTTGCACGCCCTTAACGTGAACCATAGGATTGAGTGTTTAGACGGATTGAGGTTACTTCAATAAGAGTAGCGTAGGATTGACGAGAATGGATAATGGAGGCTCACCCATCCATTGATCGATTGGCTCTAAGGGCGATCGCGTGGAGATTTAAACCGAGTTTCTCTCAGGAGCTTGGATCGGGTTCTCAAGGTAGCCACAAACCTGGTTTCTTTGTTGGTTGCGATCGCCAGATCTCCTCAATGATTCACTCTAGTGCAATTAGGGGACACAGGGGGAGTTTGCCTATTGGCTAGCGCAAAGCGCTATCTCTTAATTCTCTTTTTGTAGTATTATTTTTTACTTAAATTGCCAAATTAGAAGGAACAACTGAAGAGATTGAAAAGCATTGACCCTCTCTTTCCTGCAACTTAGGAAAAGGGAGGATCAACAAGAGTTACAGGATCGGGCAAATTGCCCGTTGTTCCCAAGCTAAATTAAGCTTCATCTAAAGCAGCAATACCGGGAAGTTCCTTACCTTCGAGCAGTTCCAAACTTGCGCCACCACCGGTAGAAATGTGACTCATTTGATCGGCAACACCGACTTTTTCCACTGCCGCAACGGAATCGCCACCGCCGATAATGGTAGAAGCGCCGGTTTTGGTCAGTTCAGCCAAGGAGCGAGCGATCGCCTCTGTACCCTTAGCAAAGTTCTCAAACTCGAATACACCCATTGGCCCATTCCAGATTACTGTCTTACAATCAGCTAAAGCCGCTTTAAAGGTTTCCACCGAATCCGGGCCAATATCGAGTCCCATCCAACCATCAGGAATTTCCTCAACACTTACGGTTTGGGACTTGGCATCAGCCGCAAAATTATCCGCTACCACCACATCTGTGGGTAACAACAAAGCTACTCCCCGCTCTTTTGCCTTGGCTTCTAAAGCTTTGGCTAATTCCAGCTTATCTTCTTCCACCAAAGACTTACCGACATTCATGCCTCGCGCTTTATAGAATGTGAAGATCATGCCCCCACCAATCAGGAGCTTATCGCATTTTTCCAATAGGGTTTCAATAACACCAATCTTGCTTGATACTTTCGATCCGCCAATAATAGCGGCTAAGGGTCGTTGGGGACTTTCGATCGCTGCTTGCAGATACTGTAATTCCTTCTCAATCAAAAATCCAGCGACTGAAGGCTTCAGGTATTGGGTTACCCCTTCTGTAGATGCATGGGCCCGGTGAGCCGTTCCAAAGGCATCATTAACATAAAGATCGGCAATAGAAGCTAACTGTTTCACAAACTCTGGGTCATTCGCTTCTTCTCCAGCATGGAAGCGCACATTTTCCAGTAGTACCACATCGCCATCGTTCATGCTGGCAACCGCAGCCGCGACTTCATCACCAATACAATCATTCGTTTTCTTCACCTCTTTACCCAGAAGTTCAGACAGCCGTTGAGCGACTGGAGTCAAACGCATGGACTCATTCACTTTTCCCTTGGGTCGGCCGAAGTGAGAGGTTAAAATAACTTTAGCCCCCTTGCCCGTCAAATCCTGTATGGTAGGGAGAGCGGCACGGATACGAGTATCATCAGTGATAGACCCATTATCAATGGGGACATTGAAATCCGCCCGCATGAGTACCTTCTTACCAGAGAGGTCAGAAGCCGACAAATTGGCGATCGTTTTCTTGGGCACAGGATAAACCTCCTTCAAAAAATTTTTCGTTATGTTTTTGATTACGCCATCGTCCACATTGTATAGGAGTCCGTGTCTCGGAGGTAAGACCTATGTTTAAGACTGTTCTCTTTCCGATTAATAAAAGCCAAGAAACCTTAGCAGCCACTGAGGTCGTGATGGATATTGTCAAAACCTATGGCTCTCATCTGATGCTGCTCTCTGTCCTGGAGAATGAGGTGACCGAAGAAGATGGGTCGAGAGACCCGATGACCTCCCATGAGCAAATTGCTGAACTTTTAAATAAAGTCCAAAGTGGCTTTTCTAAGAATGGCATTGAGGCTCAAATCCTGGAACGGCAAGGGAACCCGGCTTTTACTATCTGCGATGTCGCCGATGAAATGGATGTCAAGCTGATTATCATGGGAAGTCGGGGGGTTGGTCTGACGGAAGAAGGGCCAAAGGATAGTATTACCAATCAGGTGATTAACCTTTCTCCTTGTCCCGTCTTGATTATTCCCTAATGTTCCTGATTTTTTCATTCTGATTATGATTCAATGGTATCCCGGACATATTGCTAAGGCAGAACGTTCTCTAGCTGAACAACTCAAACGGGTTGATGTGGTCTTAGATGTTCGGGATATTCGCATTCCCCTGACGACGCAACACCCAAAGCTGAAGGAGTGGGTCGCTAGTCGGGAGCGGGTGCTGGTGCTGAACCGGATGGATATGATTTCCCCAGAGATGCAGGATTTATGGTTGCAGTGGTTTACGGATCGCCAAGAGAAGCCCTATTTTACCAATGCTAAATTGGGTAAGGGAATTCGAGAAGTGACCCAAGCGGCGATCGCCGCTGGTGCAGCGATGAATGAACGCCGGCGTAACCGGGGAATGCGTCCGCGTCCCGTGCGAGCAGTGGTTGTGGGATTTCCCAATGTGGGTAAATCGGCCTTAATTAACCGGCTCTTGAACCGCAAAGTGGTTCACAGTGCGGCGCGTCCAGGGATCACTCGGCAATTACGCTGGATTAAAATTTCTGCTGATATTGAGTTATTAGATGCTCCTGGGGTAATTCCAGCGCGGTTAGAAGATCAACGAGATGCGGTGAAGTTAGCCATTTGTGACGATATTGGTGAAGCCAGTTATGATAATCAACGGGTGGCGATCGCCCTGTTGGACTTATTGCACCAACTGAATGCCCATGTTAATACCTTGGATAAACTGCGATCTCGTTATGAAGTCGAGCCTGAAAACCTCTCTAGTGAAGACTATTTACATACCCTTGCCCAAACCAAATATCTCGGAGATTTAGAACGCGCTGCTTGTCAACTGCTCACCGACTTTCGTAAAGGTCACTTAGGGTTATTCTCCCTGGAATTACCCCCTTTGCGATAATCTTCTATAATCTCAAGGCCAGCACTCAGTACAATAGACCTCTTACATAAGCAGGTAGAAGATATAAGATCAACTCAGGGTTTGTATGATTTAGCACAGGGAGCCAATTCTAATGGCCGATCGTTTTTTTCACCCCCCTAAAACGGTTCCTTTATCCATCTATATTCTTGTGCCTGTGGTATTGCCTATCCTGGTGGCAATGACACTCACCGGATGGCTCTCCCTACGCCAAAACCATCAGTTAGTCCAACAATTATCCCTGCAATGGATGCAGGAAGTAGCCGATAGCCTAGAAACAAGACTCACCCTGAATCTCGATTTTCCTCAAGAGCTACTCAACTCCTATCCCACCCTTCCCTTAGATGATAAGAGTGCTTTATCCAATCAAAACTGTTTTTGGCCCTTCCTCAACAGTTTTCCCCACCTTCAAGGTATTTATTTAGGATTACACGATAGCGGAGACCTGCTAGCTATTCATCGTACAGAAAATGGTGAAGCAATTTGTACCCAAGCTAATCGTGAAACAGAGCAACGTTTATTGTCTTATCGTCTCAACGATCAAGGTGAAATCCAAGAGCAAATTCAGGCTGCTTCTACTCCCTATGATGTGCGCCAAGAATTTTGGTATAAAAACAGCTTAATTGAACAAAACCCGACAATAACCATTATACCATCCCCTTCCCACGCTAAGAACTCTGTCCATCTCCAACTCAAGCAACCTTTATACAACACTGAACAAGAATTAGTTGCGGTCAGTAGAATGGATTTTAATCTCGATTTGTTTCTTGATTATATTCAAGAAAAATCTAGGAATTTTTCCGCAAATATTCTTGTTTTTGATCCACAGCTAAACCCCTTAAATCACTCTGCATTGACTTCTGAGAAACAAAATGCTCTCGACTCCGAGTTAGTGCCTGAAATTCAAAATCATCTCCAGAATCCATCCAGCGATCGACTGCAAATTATTAACCACAATAAACAAAACTATTGGATTTTAAGTTCTCCCTATCATTGGCCTGGCGAGCAGCAATGGTGGATCGCTATCATAGTCCCGGAACAACAAATATTTAAAACCGTACAAATCAATTTTCGTAATCATCTCTTGATTAATTTATCTGCATTATTAATCGCTATCACTTGGGGAGGGTTCTGTCTTTATAAAGTGAGCTATGTCCTCAATCAGTTGAGCCAGAACGTGGAAGAAGCTCTGTATGGAAACTTGCACCTTAAAAGTTGGAATAAATCTATCGTTGATCCTCTGGATAGATTAATTAATCGTGCGCAAAGGCTATCTGATTATGGCTCTCAAATCATGGAGTCAATCCAAGAGGAAAATAAACGCTTATTAGACAAAGTAGATTCGGGGACGAATTTATTGATAGAAGCGGTAGAAAAAGCCGATCAAGCCAACCTGAAATTGCAACAATCTCAATCCCTGTTAGAAAGTATTATTAACAGTTCCATGGACGGGATTATGGCGTTTCAGTCTATCCGAGATCAGCGCGGTAGTATTGTTGATTTTGAATGGATTGTTTGCAATCAGGTTTCTGCCTACTTTTTTCACATAAAAACAGTTAATCTAGTGGGTAAATCTTGGCTTCAAGAAATAAAAAGCCCTAACCTAAGAAGCTTGTTCGATCATTATGTGAGTGTGGTGGAAACAGGTAGAAATGTAGAATTAGAGTTTCCCTATGATTATCAAACAGAACGGGCTTGGTTTCATGTTATTGCGGTCAAACTAGGGGATGGCTTATCCGTGAACTTTCGGGATATTACTGACCGTAAAAAATCTGTATTTGAACTGCGAAAAATGCTCGATGAGGTGCATAAACTTGCCAATACAGACGGCTTAACCAAAGTGGCTAACCGTCGTCAATTTGATGAATGTCTCTATCAAGAATGGTTACGTTTAAAACGCGATTGCTTACCCCTATCCATAATTTTATGTGATGTGGATTACTTTAAGCTCTATAATGACACTTATGGGCACCAAGCGGGGGATGACTGCCTGATCCAAGTTGCTCGCGCCATTCAACATTCAGTCCGACGCGCTAGTGATGTTGTTGCTCGCTATGGAGGAGAAGAATTTGTTGTCCTGCTTCCGAATACGTCAGAAGATGGTGCAAAAGTGGTTGCCCAGTTAATTCAGTCCAAAATGGAAGATTTGCAAATTCCCCATGAAAGCTCGAAAGTGTCTTCAACCGTGACGATTAGCTTGGGGATTGCCACCTTAGTTCCTACCGCACAACGATCCAAAGAAAGCTTGATTGCTCTAGCGGATGAAGCGTTATATGAAGCTAAGGAACAAGGACGAAATCAATTTGTAGTCAAATCTTAATCTGGGGCAGGTAACGTAACAAAATGTTGCAAGTCTTTGAAAACTATTGAGAAATGGGCCAAAGTCCTCTACTGCCTTTACCCTGGTTCATTAAAATAATGTTAACTTTCCCCAATACCAACTTATGAACGATCAACAGAGCTATCGTCTCCATTGCACCCTCTCCTTTGGAGATATCTACGGACAAATCATTGTCTGGTTAATTGTAATTTTCATCAGTTTAGCAGCCGCCTTGGCCTTAATGGGTGCAGGGAGTCCGGTTTATGCCTTAGCCACGGTGGGATTAATTCTCGTTCTTTCTTTACCATTTCTGTTGTTTAGCTTTGTGACGACCTTACTCAACCATATTGAATTTATGCCGGTTGAAGAGCGCCAGCAAAAACGCTCCTCTCGTGCAGGAGCATCCCAAAATCCAGCACAAGCAGCCGGTTAACCGGATTCGTAATGGTATTGTTGTAGGGGCGAAGGGCCCCTACTAATTGCCTGTTTCTTGACCCAGTTGGAGAAGATCAACCAAACCATGTTAGAGCATGATGTAATCATTGTTGGCGGTGGACTGGCCGGATGTCGTGCGGCTGTGGAAATTGCCCGCACCGATCCTAGTCTGAACGTTGCTGTAGTGGCTAAAACTCATCCGATTCGATCGCACTCGGTGGCGGCTCAAGGGGGTATTGCGGCTACGTTGAAGAATGTCGATTCTGAGGATAGTTGGGAAGCTCACGCCTTTGATACAGTGAAAGGCTCCGACTATTTAGCAGATCAGGATGCGGTAGAAATTTTAGCCAAGGAAGCCCCGGATGTGGTCATTGATTTAGAGCATTTGGGGGTTCTATTTTCCCGTCTACCCGATGGTCGCATTGCTCAACGAGCTTTTGGGGGCCATTCCTATCGCCGCACCTGCTACGCTGCGGATAAGACGGGTCATGCCATTCTTCATGAGTTGGTGAATAATCTGCGCCGCTATGGGGTAAAAGTCTATCAGGAATGGTATGTGATGCGCTTGATCCTGGAAGAGGGAGAAGCGAAGGGGTTGGTGATGTACCATATGCTCGATGGTCGCCTCAAGGTAGTGCGAGCAAAGGCGGTCATGTTGGCGACTGGGGGCTATGGCCGGGTGTTTAATACCACTTCCAATGATTTTGCCTCGACGGGAGATGGGTTAGCAATGGTCGCTCAAGCAGGTCTCCCCCTTCAGGATATGGAGTTTGTACAGTTCCATCCGACGGGATTATATCCAGTTGGGGTGTTGATTTCCGAGGCAGTCCGGGGCGAGGGAGCTTATTTACGCAACAGTGAGGGGAATCGCTTCATGGAACAGTATGCCCCAAGCAAAATGGAGTTAGCTCCCAGGGATATTACGTCTAGAGCCATTACCCTGGAAATTCGCGCTGGTCGGGGGATTCATACTGATGGCAGTGCGGGCGGCCCCTTTGTGCATTTGGATCTGCGCCACATGGGGCGGGAAAAAATTATGAGCCGCATTCCGTTTTGTTGGGAAGAGGCCCATCGCTTGGTGGGTGTGGATGCGGTGGAGGAACCGATGCCAGTGCGTCCCACGGCCCATTATTCTATGGGGGGGATTCCGGTGGATACGGATGGTCGGGTACGCAGTGGGGTCGATGGGTTTGTAGAAGCGTTGTTTGCGGCTGGAGAATCGGCTTGTGTGTCGGTGCATGGGGCAAATCGTCTGGGGAGTAATTCCCTATTGGAATGCGTGGTTTATGGCAAACGGACGGGGGCGGCGATCGCCCAATATGTCCAGTCTCGCAAGTTACCGAGTTTGGAGGAAGGGCCTTATCTGCAAGAGGCACAGGAGCAAATTCAAGCGTTATTAGACCAACAGGGAGAACAGCGTATTAATCCCTTGTGCCAAGCGTTTCAAGATGCCATGAGTCAATATTGTGGCGTATTCCGCGACCAGGAATCGATGGAGAAGGGGTTAGAGATTACACAAGAGTTGCAAGAGCAATATGGCACGATTTATCTTGGCGATCGCGGATCTTTGTGGAATACGGAGATTATCGAGGCCCTTGAGCTGAAAAATATTATGGTGGTTGGCCGCATGATCCTCACCTCTGCTCTGAACCGTCAGGAGAGTCGGGGGGCCCATTCCCGCGAAGATTATCCCCAACGGGACGATCCGAACTTCCTCAAGCATTCTTTGGCGTTTTATTCGGCCGCAGGCATTGATATTCAATACCGTCCGGTGACGCTGACCCAGTTTGAACCCCAAGAGCGGAAGTATTAAGCATGGGGGCGATCGTATAAGAGAGCCAATCTAGCCCCTATCAGGTCAGATCGTCGGGATTGATGCCCAGTTGTTGCAGGTGTTCTCTTAATTGTTGAATCTTCTGATTTTGTTCCTCAACAAGGGTTTCGGCTAGGTTTGCTCTCTCCCGTTCGCGATCGCGCTCCGACTCAGCCTGATTTGCCCTCTCTTGCTCTAGCAGAGCCAGTTCTTCTGGTAACAAGATCAAATTGTCCTCTGGATCGTAAAAACGCAACCAAGGGGCATTTTCTTTCATCAACTCCCCTTGCCAAGTGCCCACCCATAATCCCAAACTTGCACACCATAACCACCCGTACTGATTAGGGCTAATTTCCTCATACTTGCGGTTAACACCTAAACGCCATCCCTGTAATGAGTTAGAGTCAAAGGGATTGTAGACAAAATAATCGCTGGTTTTAAAGGTTTGTTCGTATAACCTTTTCTTTTCATTGAGATCCTGTTGGGCAGTTGAGGGTGACATCAATTCGACAATGACATCAGGATAGCGTCCTTTCTCTTCCCACACGATCCAACTGCGGCGCTCTAGGGTTCCATCTACATTTAAGACGACAAAAAAATCCGGCCCGCGAAAGTCTTTGTTTTTGACTTGTGCGCTACTGTAGTAGACAAACATATTGCCACTACTATAGTAATCGTTGCGTCCTTGATAAGCCTGGTGCAAGGAGGAAATCAAGACATTCATGCCGATGCGATGACGATTGCTTTCCAAGGGTTCTCCGTCGTCATAAGGTAAATCAGTGGGTGGAAGAGGAATGACTTCTTCTTCAAGGGTTTCGGTTTGAGGTTGTTGTTCATCTATCAATTGAACCGACATTGTTTTTTTCCTCAATACTGAATTTATCGTAGTATAGCACTATGCTTGGTGATCGCCCTTTTCCCAGCCTCGAATTTCCGATAGGGTATACAGAGGACGGCCTTTGACTTGTTCGTAGATGCGACCGATATATTCGCCCAGAATGCCGATGCTGACAAGTTGTATGGCTCCCAGGAAGAAGATGGCAATCAGGATAGTGGCGAACCCGGTGAGGGGAGCAGTGGGAGCGACGATGCGCCAATAGAGGACTAATACTGCCATCAAAAGGGCGATCGCTGCAGCCGCTAAACCAACGTAAGTGGATAAACGCAAGGGGACTTTGGAAAAAGATACGATGCCGTTAATGGCCAGAGATAATGATTTGGTAAAGGTGTATTTGACTTCACCAGAAAATCGGGGGCTACGCTCGTATAAAATAGCTGTTTGCTGGAAGCCAATCCAAGCTCGCAGACCTCGAATGTAGCGATCGCGCTCTGGCATCTGATTTAAAATATCCACCACACACCGATCCATCAAGCAAAAGTCGCCTGTATCCGTGGGAATCTCCACATCTGATAGATATTTCAGTATCCGATAAAACAAGTAGGCCGTCCATCGTTTCCGCCTCTTTTCTTGATGTCGGCGGGTTCTTTGGGCATAGACCACTTGATAGCCCTGTTGCCATTTTTCCAACATTTCTGGAATTAATTCCGGAGGATCTTGTAAGTCTGCATCTAAGATGACCACTGCTTTACCGCGCGCATAATTTAAACCCGCAGTTACGGCAATTTGGTGACCAAAATTACGGGCAAAACTGAGATAACAAACCCGGTTGTCCCTCTGATACAATTCCCGCAATAAACGTAAGGAAGCATCCGTACTGCCATCATTAACCAAAATTAATTCCGTCTGTCCCTCTAATTGCTCCATCACAGACTTGAGACGATTATAGAGTTCAGGAATCGTGTTTTCTTCATTGTAAATCGGAACAATGAAGGAATAAATAGGCTTGACAAACGGTTCCATTTTTGTTTAGGATTTCTCCTTATTTATTCAGATGCAAGATCGGATGTAGATTAGGGACATGATTAAACCTAACTTTATTAAATCATGGTTGGGACACATCATTTGTTTGATGCTTCTAGTCATTACGGTTTGCAGTGGTACAATGCTTTATGTCTCCAGCGAACAGTATTTTCACTTTTGGGATTTTGCCGCTTATCAAATGTGGACGCAACAAAGTTTTACTGCTTTTAGTCAATCTTGGTCAATCGGTTGGCAGGAACTGCAAGCGTCTTTTTACCATAATTATAACAAGCTGTATACATTACCCTTACTTCCAGGGTTTTGGCTATTTGGAGACTCTCGGTTAGGCTATATCCTCAGTTTGGCGATCGCCTATTTAATCCCCTTCACCTTAGCCATGGGCGCGATCGCCACCCAGCTTATCCGTATATATCCGATCCTTGTCTTCTGGTCAACCGTATTTTTCACCCTCTGTATTCCCGCCAGTTGGTTACCTACATTACAGGGGTATCCAGACACTGGAGCCGCCCTATTCATCGCTCTAGCCATCTGGATTTACTTAAAAAATATACGCTTAAAACACTGGTGGCAAATCCCCTTAATTGGGATTTTATTAACCTTAGCGTTTTTATGGCGTAGGCATTTTGCCTATTCAGGAATTGCCCTCATTTTAACCTTAATCATTCAAGGCATCGTCACCTATTTTCAAGACAAGAATCAAGCATCACCTAAAGTTATCAAGAACCTGATTCAATATCAAATTAAAGTCGCGTTAATTGGCTTAACCAGCTTTCTCACCTTAGCCACGATCGCTCGACCGTATTTAGCCATGGCAACCCAAAGGAATTATAACACTCTTTATGAATCCTATGTTATGCCCTATGGGAAACTCTTTCATCAATATGCTGATTTTTATGGACTCGGTTTACTGATCTTTAGTGCAATAGGTTTTATTCTCGCTTGGAGGAGCAAGAATCAGATCGGCATATTCTCGCACCCGTCTTATATGATTCTATTGATTTTTTATCTGATCTGTGCAATGGAATGGATCGGAATTCTGCGCTATATGGGTGTTCAATACACCCTGCATTTTACTCCCTTGATGATTTTGGGTTTAATCACCCTAATTTGGGCAATGATTAGCTTGATTAAACTGCCTATCAGAAATTTTTTAATTGGCACAGTTCTTGGCTATTTAGCCCTCAACCTAACCCTATCTTTCACTTCCTTAGGACAACCCTTAAGCCTAACTCCAGCAAAAACACTCGTTTCTTTACATGCACCACCTCCCTACCGATCTGATTATCCTGAGTTAGTGCGACTGATGCAAGCATTACATCGCCTTGCCCCCAATCAAGAACCTTTATATTTGGTCGGATCTTCTCCTATTTTTAATAACTCCTTAATGGTTTCAGCAGAACAAGAATTATATGGCCAAGATAGTTCTCAACTCTATATCCTACAAACTCCAACACTAGACTCTCAAGATTGGTATCCTCTAGAACAGTTTTTACAGGCAAAGTATGTGATTATTTCCCAACCTTTTCAACATAATATTGCCATTGAAGAAACAGAGGTAGAGAAAGTCATTTATGATCTTTTTAATGAGAATTGGCCAATCGCAGCAGACTTTAAGCAATTACCTCTAGAATTTGAACTGGAAAATAACATCAAGCTGGTCATTTATCAGCGACTGCAAGATACTTCGGCAGAAACTGCATGGAAAACTTTTATACGGATGAAAGAAGTCATCGGCGATCGCCCGGGAAGTCAAGAAAATTGGATTATCCTGAACCCTAACTTTAAAGTATCCATTTTACCGGGACATACAACCTATACCCTCTCTACCTATTTTAACGATCAAAATTACAATCAATCCCTAGATATTCTCTGGATTGATGATCTACCTAACCCCTTGACCTTAACAGGATTACCTCGCTTTTCAACTGACCTTTGTCCAGAATTCAGCTTACAATTTTCTTGGATGAGTTCCCAAGGAGAATCAAAAATCTCTGCCGAAACTACCTTTAGTTTTTATGATGCCCCTGTCTTTGAACTTCCCTTAGAGCGTCTCCCGGAAGGCTATCTCAATCTCAGTTTAAGAGTAACCGATCCTCAATCATTCACGACCCCTTGTTATCTAGGAATTAATCAACTAAACTTAAAATAGAGTCCCTAAAAGAAATCCCTTTGCCAATCGTTAGGAGGCAAGTTACTTAGAGCCAATTGTTAAGCCTAATTAAAGCCCAGCTACGGCAAAATAGCAAAAATATTGTAAAAAATGAGTGTATCATGTCAGAAGAAACCTTAAAAAAAGAACGAGACTTTCACGATCAATGGGCATCTATCATTGATATTGACCAAATTCAGGTAACCGATTATTTTGAAGCTTGCACGGCTCCCGAAAATCGATTTATCTTACATCACTTGGGAGATGTGAAAGGCAAAAGTTTATTAGATGTCGGGTGTGGAGCTGGGGAAAATAGTGTTTATTTTGCCCAAAAAGGCGCTCAATGTGTGGCTTCTGACTATTCTCCGGGCATGGTAGAAGTAGCCTTAAAGTTAGCCGAAAAAAATAGGGTGAGTATCGAAGGTCATGTAGGGAATGCCATGGCTTTCAATTTCCCTGACAATAGTTTTGATATCGTTTACGTGGCTAATCTGTTACATCATCTTCCCGATCCGAAGTTAGCGCTTCAAGAATTGCATCGAATCGTTAAACCAGAGGGAAAAGTCTGTTTTTGGGAGCCATTAAAACACAATCCAATCATTAATGTCTATCGGCGAATGGCGACTGAAGTACGAACGGAAGACGAACATCCTTTGGATATTGATATTATTCCCTTTGTAGAGTCCTTATTCGAGCGAACTCAATGGGATACCTTTTGGATTGCTACCTTGTGGATTTTCCTGCGCTTTTATTTAATTGAACGGGTTAATCCTAATGAGGAGCGCTATTGGAAAAAGATTATCCTCGAAAAGGATCGATTGGAACCCGAATATCGGCGACTAGAAGAGATGGATCGGTGGCTGAAACAGATTCCAGGGATGAAGCGGATGGCGTGGAATTTAGCAGTTGTGGCGACAAAGTAAGAACGGTCTCAATTCTGTTTAAATTTCACAGGAAGTCGCACAGTAAACGTTGTGCCTTGGTTCACCTGACTTTTAACTTGAATTGTTCCTTGTTGCAGGTCAACAAATTGTTTAACAATGCTCAAACCTAATCCTGTACCGGGAATGTTACTCACATTACGCCCTCGGTGAAATAACTCGAATAAATGGGGTTTGTCTTCGGAGGGAATACCAATGCCTTCATCTTGAATAGTGAAAATGACATGGTTTTGACGCTTGGCGAATTTGAGACGAATAGCTTTGTGTGCGGGGGTATAGCGAAGCGCATTGGAGAGGAGGTTATTGAGGATAGAGCGAAGGAGTCGTTCATCACAATAGGCGATCGCCTGGCGAGAGCGGCTGATAAACTCAATAGGGGACTCTGGCCGAGTATACTGGCGTTCGGCTAACAACTGGCGGCAAAATTGAATAAAATCCAGAGGTTGGGGCTTGATTTCTAGCACCTTTGCCTCAATTTTGCTGATGACGAGGATATCATCAATCATCTGAGTCATGCGTTCTACGTTATTATTGATGCCCAAAAGATAATCTGCTTTTTCTACCGCAGTCAGTTGCAAATCATAGCGTTTCAGGGAAGAAATCGACAGGGTAATGTTATTGAGGGGGTTGCGAAATTCATGGCAGAGCATGGCGATAAAGCGCGATCGCATTTCGCTTAATTCTTGCAATTGTTGGTTAACCTGCCGGAGTTTAGCGGTGCGCTCTTGTACTTTAAGTTCTAACTCCTCATTGCTGCGCTGTAGGACTTCCTCCGCCCAACGACGCTGAGAAATATCCCGAAACGTCACCACCGCACCAATGAGCCGCCCATTATCCTCTCGCATGGGAGTACTGATATATTCTACAGGAAAACTCGTACCATCTTTGCGCCAAAATACTTCAGTCGTCACTCGATGGGTACTGCCATCTTGTAGAGCAGCATAAATGGGACAATCTTCCCGGCAATAGCGTGTTCCATCTGCATGGGAATGATGCAAGACGGCGTGCATCGACATGCCGATTAATTCCTCAGTTGACCAATCAATCATAGCAGCAGCAGCAGGATTGACAAATGTCACATTTCCCTCTAAATCAAGACCATAAACTCCTTCTCCCACAGCATTGAGAATAAGCTGATGCTGACGGAGTAATTGGGTAAAGTCTTGGGCTACCGGTTGATCCAGGGGAGTCGAGGGTGGAGTCGCAGACGTTGGGAACCAAGCATAATTAGTCATCTGAACAGCATGTTATAGCGCTTTGGGCAAGCAGATATGAAATGTGGGGCTAAGGAGTCAACCCTGTTTCCCCGAAAATCCTCTTTTTTCAACTTTCTGATCTATTTTGACCTAAAAAGTGTAATGGACTACATCATAAGAGAGCAAATTCGAGCTTAATAAACTCAATCAAAAATAGTCTTATATTCATACCCTGGGAGAGTAATGAAAACGATCCTCATTATTGAAGATGAACGTCAAACTCGCAATATTTTTTTGAGATCCCTAGAGTTTGAAGGCTTTTGTGCCTATGGAGCCAGTAAGGGTTCTGAAGGGGTGCAATTGGCTCGCCATCATCGACCGCACTTAGTCGTTTGTGACATTATGATGCCAGATATGGACGGCTATACCGTTTTGTCGCAACTTCGCAGTTCTTCAGAAACCGCAGGAATTCCCCTAATCTTTTTAACTGCCAAAGTTACGATGGCTGATTTACGTCAAGGGATGGAATTAGGCGCTGATGATTATTTGACCAAACCCTGTACCGTAGAGCAATTTTTGTCCGCGATCGCCACTCGCCTGAAACGCCAAGATGATCTGCTAAAATTATATGGGCGATCGCCTCAGCAATACTCAGACCCTAAAGTGTCCCCATCTACCTCTGCTTCTAGCATTTTTCCCCATTGTCCTAAATTAGTTCAGGTCTTCCGCTTTATTGAAACCTCCTATCACAAACCCATCAATCTCAACGACGTTGCCCAAGCGGCGGGCTATTCACCAGCCTATTTAACCCACCTGGTTCAAAAACAGACTGGACACACCGTCAAACAATGGATTATTAAGCAACGAATGGCAAAAGCTTGTCAGCTTTTACAAACCACCCAAGAAACCATACGACAAGTCGCTGAACGCTCCGGCTATCCCGATGCTGGATACTTTACCCGCCAATTTCGGCAGATTCATGGCATTTCCCCCCTATCCTGGAGACAGCAATTTCTCTCACCATCGCCTGAATAACAATCATATCTAAAAAGAACGATCTGTATCTCAATTAACATAATCAAGATTGATTTCCCTTCCTAGAGAAACTCCTAAAAAAACTCCCAATTTTCCCCAAATAAAGTCCAATGCATTTCTAGAGTTGACCTGATACATTACTGAATAATATTCACTCCGAATCTGGATGTAACAGCCAATTGTTATTGGTCAGGTTTCGTATTTGTTTGCTTGAGATGGACATGGATCTATGGCTTTAATTTCGGCACAGGAGACATTTAAAAATTGGCAATCTGCCCAAACAAGTAACAGAACATGGTCTAATTTACAGCCATTGTGTCAAGTCTGTGGACGACAACACTCGAGCTTTGACCATTGGGACTTTATGCAGACCTTGCCCCAAGACCCCGTTGAGTTAGTAGATGACCTCGTAAAAATGGGCATCTACAAAGAAAACCAACTGCGGGCAGCCAACACGGTTAATGCCTATGAACTCCGCAAGACCTTATTTTTGAAACGAGTAGGTCGGGGCGACCCCAAACGGGAAAAGCTCATTTTAGCCCTTTGTCAACAAGCTGGGGGCTTAGAAAATGCTTTTGCTGCTGCCTTTGGCCCCCAAGCTGGACAATTCTTTGGGGATGCCATTCGCAATGGCAAATCCACCCGTCGAGAATTTCTACGCAATATGGCTGTCGGGGCAGCCCTCGTTAGTTTAGCCAGTTGTGCAGATGGGGGTTCAGGAGAATCGGAAGCAGAAAGCGAACCCGTAGCTGCCGCAGACGTGGAAAAAACCGATCTGCAAATTGGGTTTATTCCCATCACCTGTGCCACCCCCATTATTATGTCGGAACCCTTGGGCTTCTACAAAAAATATGGGTTTAACGCCAAGGTTGTCAAAATGCCCAGTTGGGGTGCCGTTCGGGATTCGGCGATCGCCGGAGAACTCGACGCTTACCACATGCTCGCCCCCATGCCCATCGCCATGACCCTCGGTTTGGGATCGGCTGCCTTCGGAGTCAAACTTGCCAGCATCGAAAACATCAATGGCCAAGCCATCACCGTTGCCGAACGGTACAAAGGGCAAGTCAACGGCCCGGCAGACTTCAAAGGCTTTACCATCGGCGTTCCCTTCCCCTACTCCATGCACAACCTGCTGCTGCGCTACTACTTAGCCACTGGTGGCATAGACCCCGATGTCGATGTGCAAATTCGTCCCGTTCCTCCTCCCGATAGCATCGCCCAACTCGTCGCTGGGGACATTGATGCCTATCTGATGCCCGACCCATTCAATCAACGGGCAGTTTACGAAGAAGCAGGCTTTATCCACATGCTCACCAAAGAGCTATGGCCGGGACACCCCTGTTGTGCTTTTGCCGCCAGCGACCAATGGATTGAAGCCTATCCCAAAACCTTCCGCGCCCTGAATAAATCCATTATCGAAGCCGCCGGGTATGCGAGTAACCCTACCAACCGTCCAGAGATCGCTACCGCCATTTCAGAACGAGCCTTTCTCAACCAACCTGTAGAAGTTGTGGAAGCCGTCCTCACCGGTAACTTTGACGATGGCAATGGCAATACCTTAAATATCCCCGATCGCATCGACTTCGATCCCTATCCCTGGCAAAGTTTCGCCAACTGGATTTCCTCCCAACTGGTGCGCTGGGATCTGCAAGGAGACGGTTTAGCCCCCAAAGCCATTCCCGAAAAAGGCTACGACACGGTAGGTAAAGACATCTTCTTAACCGGCCTTGCCCGCGAACTTGCTCAGGAACTCGGCCAATCTCCCCCGTCCGATATCTATCGCACGGAAACCTTGAAGTTTGATACCTTCGACCCCGCCGATCCAGCCACCTACGTGCAAGAACAGATTGATGAATATGGTGTTTAGTAAAACAGTCGTTAACCGATGACCCTCACTGAATCAACCCCAATCTCCATTAAACGGAAGCAACGACAAAACCCATTTTTGAACGAGAATGTTCAAGCGTTTGCCCTCTTTATCGGCTCCTTAGCGCTCTTTCTCCTCTTCTGGGAAGTCGGCGCTCGTGCAGAACTGTTTGCCAAAGGAGTGCCTACAGCCTCTAAAACCTTATCTGAATTGTGGTGGTGGATTACCCATCCGTTCTTTAACAATGGCCCCAATGATTTGGGCATTGGTTGGAACCTGTTGATTAGTTTACGCCGAGTTGCCATTGGTTATCTTTTGGCTTCCGTCGTCGCTATTCCGTTAGGCATTTTAATTGGCATTTCCCCCGTGGCCAGAAAAGGATTTAATGCCTATATTCAACTGCTCAAACCCGTTTCTCCCTTGGCTTGGCTTCCCCTAGGGTTGTATCTGCTCAGAGATTCTGAGAATACGGGTATTTTTATTATTTTCATCTCTAGCATTTGGCCCACCTTAATCAATACGTCATTTGGGGTGGCCAATGTAAACCCTGATTATTTAGATGTCTCTAAAACCCTGGGTGCTTCTCGGCTCCGCACCATTTTTAAGGTGATTATTCCCGCCGCACTGCCCAATATTATTTCCGGTTTGCGGATCAGCATGGGAATTGCTTGGTTAGTTATTGTTGCCGCAGAAATGCTTTTGGGAACCGGCTTAGGATATTTCATCTGGAATGAGTGGAATAACCTCTATATTCCCAATATCTTGGTCGCAATTTTTATTATCGGCTTAGTGGGTCTGATTCTAGATAGTCTCTTTGCTACTGCCGAGAAATTTGTCACATTTGGTCGAAACTAATGAGTATTAGTCCTTTGAATTTTAACCCCGTGACTCCCACAGATGCTTCACCTTCAGCTCAACTGTCAATCCGCCAGGTGACTAAGGTCTTTGAAGGTAAGCAAGATATCTTTAGTAAGATCCAGCGGAAAACCTCTCGAGACTTTGTGGCGATCGAAAATATTAGTCTCGATATTGAACCGAATACCTTCGTCAGCATTATCGGGCCGTCAGGTTGTGGTAAGTCTACCCTACTCAATTTGATCGCTGGTCTTTCCACTATTACGAGCGGCGAGATCTTACTCAATGGTTCCCCCATTCAGGGGCCAGGGCCCGATCGCGGTATGGTGTTCCAAAACTATGCTCTCATGCCCTGGATGACCGTAGAGGAAAATATCCATTTTGCTGTGGAAACGGTCTATCCCAAACTCTCGAAACGGGAGATCGGGCGCGTTGTTAAAGAACACATTCAATTAGTCGGTTTGGTGGGTGCAGAAAAGAAACATCCCCACGAAATTTCGGGAGGGATGCGTCAGCGCGTAGGAATTGCTCGCGCACTGGCGATTAATCCCCAAATTCTACTGATGGATGAACCCTTTGGCGCGCTTGATGCTCTGACCCGGGGCTTCCTCCAAGATGAGATCGAGCGCATCTGGGAACAGGAACGCAAGACTGTGATCATGATTACCCACAGTATCGAGGAAGCACTGTTGCTTTCCGATCGCATCGTCATGATGACACGGGGACCAGCCGCCGGGATCGATGAGATTCTGGAAGTGCCTTTCCCTCGACCTCGGAATCGGGAAGCGATCGATCTCCATCCTGCTTATCACGACTTGAAAGCCGAGATGGAAAGTCATCTATTCCGAGAAACTCGCGCTGTTGAAGAAGCAAGGGTGAAAGGGCGATAAGGCGCTTTGCGTGGCAGAAGAGTAATAGGTAATGGGTTTTATCCCTTTTTTGAAAAGTTAACTTTTAACCATAGGATAACAACCCCCATCTCCCTATCCCCCCATCCCTCCACCTTGCCATTTTTCGAGAATTAAAACCCCTGTAATCCTATACATTGCACACTTAAAAACGAGGAATTTAACTATGGCTATCTCTGAAGTCACTCAAAAACTATTAGCGGCTAAAAAAGCGGCTGGCGTAAGCTTTGCTGATTTAGAAGCCAAGGTGGGTTGTGATGAAGTTTGGATTGCTTCGGTGATCTATCGTCAGGCGAGTGCTTCCGTGGAAGAAGCCACCAAAATTGTGGAAGTCATTGGTGCAGATGTATCCCTAATCGAACCGTTAACCGAGTGTCCCGTGAAAGGCTCTCTAGAGCCGGTGATTCCCACTGATCCTCTGATTTATCGTTTCTACGAAATCATGCAGGTCTACGGGATGCCTATTAAAGCTGTGGTTCATGAAAAATTTGGCGATGGCATTATGAGCGCCATTGATTTTTCTGTGGATGTAGAGCGCGAACCTGACCCAAAAGGCGATCGCGTCAAAATCATTATGTGCGGTAAGTTTTTACCGTACAAGAAATGGTAACTCTTGTCTTTATGTCTTTATGTCTTTAGGGTGGGCTAAGTTTGGCTCACCCGAACCACCTCGAAGAATACTGAAATTACAGCCCAATTCAATGACTGCATCAGCAAAAAAACGGGTTCCCCCTTTCGATCGCGAAACGGCGATCGCCAAAGTCCGCATGGCAGAGGATGCCTGGAATAGCCGAGACCCAGACCGCGTCTGTCTGGCCTACACCGAAGATAGTTTTTGGCGCAATCGGGCGGAAATCTTCCAGGGAAGGGAAGCGATTCGTGACTTTTTACGCCGCAAATGGGATAAGGAACTGGACTATCGCCTCGTTAAAGAAATGTGGGCCTTTGGCGAAAATCGGATTGCCGTGCGCTTTCAATACGAATGGCGTGATGATTCGGGTCAATGGTATCGTGCCTATGGCAATGAAAACTGGGAATTTGATGCGAGTGGCCTCATGCAACGACGAGAAGCGAGTATTAACGATCGCCCCATTGCAGAAACAGAGCGTCGTTTTGATTGGCCCCTATCGAGTCCTCGACCCCAAGATCATCCGGGATTAATCAATTCACCAGAATAGCTATTTTACAGATAGTTAAAGAGGAGTAAACTTAGCTATCCTGATAATCAGAACACTCCAACCACCGCGTCTTATGAAAGTTACGGTTGATATTCCGGCGATCGCACTCTCTCAATTCGTTACTCCCACTCTCTCCGAACCCCGCATTACCTTGGGCAATATTTCTTGGCAGCAGTATGAAACCCTGGTTACCACACTCTCACCTCGCCCTAGTTTGCGCCTGAGTTATAACCAAGGACTCTTAGAAATAATGACCACCTCTTCCCAACACGAAATGATTAGAAGTCTCATTGGCAGGCTTCTGGAAACTTATGCATGGGTAGAAAATCTTGACTTTTATAGTTATGGTTCGACCACCTTTCGTAATGAAACTGCGGCCAGAGGTTTAGAAGCTGATGAAAGCTATTGTATTGGCCAAAGGCGAGAGATTCCCGATCTGGCAATCGAAGTGGTAATTACGAGCGGTGGGATCGATAAACTGGAGATCTATAAAGGGTTAGGAATTGGTGAAGTTTGGTTTTGGCAAGATGACTGTTTTACACTGTATCAATGGGTTGATGCGATCGCAGAATATCAAGAAATCGAACGTAGCCAACTGCTACCCAATTTAGATTTCGATCTCCTCTGTCAATTTATCGATCCGGAACAAGAACCGCAAATGATTCGCGCTTATCATCAAGCCTTACAAAACCGGAAGCTATAGGGTCAATTCCTCCCACAAACCTTAACCAATCTTGCCAAGTTGGTCGCGCACCTGCATCAAAATCACGCCTAACCGGTTTTTGCCGCTTCCATCTTTCCCACATCCCCAATAATAGTCAATTGGGGAGTTTTCTATGATCGCTTCTTCTCCCGTTCCTAATAAAATCTGCCGTAGCTCTTCATGAGTTTTAAACTTTTGCAACACTCCCTGCAACATAATGTCCTCTTTCACCTGTTCCCAATCTTCCCGTAGGGGATGGGTGCGATCGCGTCCCATTTTTGCCGCTTGTTTCGGGGTTTTCGCCATTTGAATCTTCTCACACCAGGGGCGATCGGTGGTTACAAACTTCTGCGCTTGGAAATAATGCTCGCTGGTGGGCCACCATAAGTCATCTAACGTAAACCCATGGGCCGAAAAATTAGAGAAACAACCATAAGGCTTTTCACGAGTAGAATAGAAGTAAATCGTCATCGTTCCTAGTTTACAAATCATTGAGTACCGCCCCAACTTCCATTTTATACGGTAAACTAGGTCAGCGATCGCTCAATCCCATTCCCCATTACCAGAATATGAAACGCCCAATTTCTCGCCGTAGCATTCCCCCGAAAATTAGTACTATTCCCCGTCAACAGTCGGAAGCATCAGATTATCTAAATCTTTATCAACTGGCGGTAGAAAAGCAACGACTTTCCCAGGAACTGCAAACGATTGAGCAAAGAAGTCAGCAAATTGAAAAACGTCTGGCTGTAATTAACCATCAGATGGATCGACTAAAAAAAAACACCCCATCTCCCGGCGCTACCGGCGTTTCTAATCCTTCCTTACCTGGACTAAATCCAACGAAAAAATCATCAGGGCGCTCGACGGGTTATGAGACATTCATGTTAGATTACTAGAGAATTGAACTACTCGTTTTCTTTGGCATCACTCGCCACATTCGCTATCATTTTCCCTCAATCTCCAGTCGATCCAAAATCCTTTGCAATGCTACCTTGAGAGCCGGTAAATCTAACTGTGTAGTTTGCCAAACCACCTCTAGATCTACCCGAAAATACTCATGAATCACCATATTCCGCATTCCTCGAATCTGATGCCATGGAATTGTTGGGTCGGCTGACTCCCAATCCTCAATTGCACTCGCTACTGCTTCCCCAATTATAGCAAAACTGTACAGCACTGCCCGCAGTGCTTGCGGATTCTGAATAAACGCCTCAAAATTCAAGTTTGAAGTGGTTTCTTCGACTAGGGTAATTTCAGTTAATATATCCTGTACCCGTAACTTGAACTCTCTAGATTGCACGAATTCTCTCCTTCAAGACTGTTTCCCGCAAGTGGGGACGCAAGGAGTTGGGTGTTCCCAGGTCTACCGAACACCCCAATAACTCTTCCAAATATGCCTGCAATCCTAGCAGTGTAAACAACCCAACGGGGCGGTTAAATTCGACCAAAACATCTACATCACTATCTGGGGTAGCCTCATCCCGTGCCACAGAACCAAATAAAAACAACGCCTTTACCGCAAATTGCTCCAGGTTCTCTCTATGGCGATTTAATTTGTCTAAAACCTCCTGCCTTTCCATTCACTGATTCCCTCCAAATAATTGTTCATTGTTCATTGTTAATTATTCATTATTCTCTTCTTCTAACTCCTGAATCGCCAGTAAAAGCGCCTCTTCTTGTTCCTCAAATTCCTCTTCGGAAATATCACCCATGTCAAAGGCTAACTGGAGGGTGAGCAATTGCTTATTCAAATCTTCTTTATCATTTAACTCGGCATTGGCATGTTCTAGGACTTGTTCGCCAATCCAAAGCATCCCTTCAATGGGGCCAAGAACGGGTAGAGTCAGTAATCGTAAAATCATGGTTTCATCCTAGAGGTTAGTCCTCTAATTTGGCAAAATTGAATGGAGCGGTAAAATTATTATATCGGATTCGCAAACGGCCTTCAAATTGCTGATCTAAATGCTCAACTTGCTGTGAGAATTTTGGCTCATCATCCCAAGGAATGAGATAAGCGGTATTGTAAATCATGGCATCGGTAAGGGACTCATTTTCAATGACCTCGATCGCCAACGGATTCAGAACCTGTTGAAATTGAGCAATAATCCCATCTTGGCGATGTTGCAAAGCTTGTTCCAATGCTTGACCAATGCCAATCACCTGATCCATAGCGAGTGGTTGTCCTTCCAGGCGATCGCGTTTTGCTCTTAACTCTTCATTTTCGGCTAAAAGCTGTTGTAACTCTTCCTCCATCTCCCACAATACCTTAACACTGACCTCTCGATAGCCCTTAAGCTTCTCAAATAAATGCTTTAACTGTTCTCGATAAGGCTCAATGAGCAGTGCTTGCACCTCTTGCCAATTCTCCACCGTTAACCCAAATTGCAGAGGTAAAACCGTCCGATATCCCGCTTGCATCGCCTCTTCTAACACCTGTTCGTGGCACAGTAGGTTCCGACGACTGGCTAAATATCGGTCTTGCTTGGCTTCCGAGCAAAGAAAGGCAAATCCGTCCACTTGATGAGCATGAACCGGTTGTTTGTCCAATCCCAGCAAATCTAAGTGTTGCGGCCCTGGAGACGGAAAAATACCATAAAGATAAAACGCGGAACAATCATTCATCCGAGATTCTGACATGAGGTTGATGGGTCTATCTTATCAGTCTGGGCGATCGCTAAGGCGGTATCCCCTATTCCCTATTCCTTAGTGCAAAGTGCTATTAAGTCATCTTTGTCACCCATACGGTACACTGGTAAAGCGCTTTTCATCCAGTGTAAACTTTATGGGTCGCAAGAAAGCAACTGTTAATTATCTGATCGTCGATGACCTCAGTGTTCCCCCCGAAGACCAAAAAGGAACCCTGATTGCTGTTGAAGGTCGTCGCAACACCGAACCCAATCGCCAAAAAGCCCTAGACAAGGCGATCGAATTGTGGCAAGAAGGTCAATTAGAGGGATTTGCCGATGGGTTATCCCTGGAAAATGTGATTTTTGCCCCTGGAACCTCCGGGCCGGCTACAGAGGCATATAGTGCCTCTTCAGAGGAAGAATTGCCCTTACAAAAAGCGGCGAGAGATGTCATTACCCTGATCGATTTATTGATTCATCGCGGGGAAGCTATCCAAGAAGCAACCCCCCTATTGCCGATTTTAGAAGCGGCTGAAAAAGGGCAAAAACTGACTGAAGAACAGACCGCACAGGCTAGGGATAGATCCTTTAGTAAAATTCTGACTCGACTGGCCACCTCGGTGACCGAGCATCAAACGTTTGTGGAAACCCCTGGGGTAATGGAATCTATCCAAATGATTATTGCGATTATCCAAGACGATCGCCTGATTACCCCAGAGCAAATTTTACCGCCTTCCTCTAACGAAACCGAAGAGGAAATAGAGGATGAGGACGAGGACGATTCCCCATGAGTCAAGTTTCCCTCCAGGAACTCATTACTGGGGCAAAAGCGGGTCAATTGGTGAGCTTTCCTACAGATACCGTACCTGCTTTAGCCACTTTGCCCCATTGTGCCTCCCTAATTTTTGAGGCCAAAAACCGTAGTTTCAAGAAACCCCTAATCCTGATGGGGGCGGTTCCCCAAGACCTCTGGCGGTTTTGTCAAGGGACTCCTGAAGAGGAGTTGATTTGGCAACAGGTGGCTGCCCAACATTGGCCGGGAATGCTCACCCTAGTCTTACCCGCATCACCGGCCGTTCCTCAAGCACTCAACCCGCAAAATCCGACGAGCATTGGGTTAAGGATACCGAATAGTGCGATCGCCAAAACCATTCTCGCTCAAACCGGCCCCCTAGCCACCACCAGTGCCAACCGTTCTGGCCATCCTGCCCTACACAACCTAACCGAAATTGCCACTGAATTTCCCCAAGTCCTTACCCTTAGGGGGGATGAATTCAACCCAGAGAACTCACCCAGTGGTATTCCCTCCACCGTTGCCCGTTGGGCAGGGAAAGATTGGGAAATTTTACGGCAAGGAGCGGTTAAGCTGTAAAATCTCATTTCCCGAATCGCACTAGAATACATACAAAATCAATTGGGGATTCACTCACTACCATGGCTTGGGGGAATTGGTTAGAGTTTACATCTGGAGTGATCGTAGGGATAGGGGGCCTCAGTATTAGTCGGACCCTGTGGAAGAACCGGAAACGCTCAAGGAAAACAAAAATGAAACGCAATTATTCTGCCTCCTCATCTGATACGGATGAAGTGCAACAGCTTAAACTGGCTTATCAAATGGCAACTGATATGGCCCAGTTCAAGCAAGGATTTTTAGGCAGAATTTCCCATGAATTGCGATCGCCATTGAATGGCTTGATCGGAATGCATCAACTCATTCTCAACGATCTCTGTGATTCCCCAGAAGAAGAACGGGAATTTATCGCCAAGGCCCATGATTCCGCCCTCAAATTAATTAAGCTCATTGATGAAATGGTGATGATTTCCAAAACTGCGCACGGCACCGATGTCATGGAGATTGAAACCATTCCTTTAACCGAAGTCTTTCAAGATATCTATGATTTAACCTACTTGCAGGCAGCCAATCGAAATTTACAGCTCGATATTGTAATGCCCGATCCCGAAATTTATGTCAAAGCTGATTTACGCCGCCTCAGACAAGTGTTAACCAGTTTAGTCGATAGTGCGATCGCCCATATGAGTGAAGGCTCCATTCACCTTCATGCCGATCCCGTTCCCGAAACCCAACAGGTTTATCTCTATCTCGAAGACCAACGCTCCGCCGACTGTTGGCAAGAACCAATTGATTTATTAAATACGCCCCCTAACTCAGAGTTAACTGGGAATGGCTCGCCCTCTCCTGGACTCACTCTGATGGCGAATCAACTACTCTTAGAACTGATGCACGGCAGCTTAGAGTTACTAAATGTTCCCTCAATGGACTCCTCTGCCCAACCCGAAACCAGTCGCCTCTTATGTAAATTGCCTTGGGATAGCTCGGAACCTGAACGTCCAATCCATGCAATTACAGATTAGAAATGTCTGGGTCAAATTGGTAAAATAGGAAAATTTGAGTTAGGAGAAAAGGATATGTGCGATCGCGGCTACAGACCTAGAACGGGAATGCTGACCCAGAACGGGAAGGTTGACCCAGAAGGGTTTGATTTTGCCAGTATCCTGAAAGCCTCGCAAGCTCTGACTGAAATTGTTCAATTTGACGAACTCCTGCGTCAACTCACTCAAATCATTTGGCAAAATTCTGGGGGAGATCGCTGCGCCCTTATGCTTCCGGACGAGAAGGGAATGTGGCAGATAGAAGCGATCGCAACTGCCGAAAATATTGACCTTTGCAGGTTTCCCCTCAAGGGATACATGAACTTACCCGTCAAGCTGATTGAGTATGTTAAAAACACCCGCGAAATTTTAGCAATCGACGAAAGTGAGACCCCTTTACCCATTGGCGATCCCTACCTCGATCGCCAACCTCCCCAAAGTCTTCTCTGCTTGCCTTTACTGCATCAGGGGGAGTTAATGGGTATTGTGTATCTCAGCCATCAAGCAACATCAGGCATTTTTACAGGCGATCGCCTTCTCGTTCTCAACTTCCTCTGTACCCAAGCCGCCCTCTTCCTAGAAAATAGGCAACTGTCCCAGAACTTAGAACGACGGGTACAGGAGCGAACTGAAGCACTATGGCAAAGCCAACAAGAACTCTCCGACTATATAGAAAATGCCACCATCTCATTACACTGGGTAGATAAAAATGGGAGGATCGTCTGGGCCAATCAAACCGAATTAGATTTCTTGGGATATAGCCGAGAAGAATATATCGGGCAACCCATTGCCAACTTTCACGCCGATCCAGAAGTGATTGCTGATATCCTCACTCGCCTCTCCAATAATGAAACTCTAGTTAACTACGAAGCCCGCTTGCGTTGTAAAGATGGCTCCCTTCGCTACGTGGCCATCAATTCCAATGTCTTGTATCGAGACAGTGAATTCATTCACACCCGCTGCTTTACAGTCGATATTACTCAGCGCAAATCCATCGAACGAGAATTGCAAGAGAGCCAACAACGCTACGCTACCCTTGCCGACATACTACCGGCTGGAATTTTTCTCACCGATCCCCAAGGTCACAGCCGTTACAACAATCCCAGTTGTTGCCAGATGCTGGGTCTAACACCAGCAGAAGCCTTGGGAGAAGGATGGTCTCAAACCTTGCATCCCGATGACCGCGATCGCGTATTCCAAGAATGGTATCAAGCCGCGCACAATCAACAGATGCCCTATCATACCGACTGTCGCTTTCTACATCGCGACGGTAAAGTGGTTTGGTTGAGCGTGCAAGCCGTTGAGGAATTCGACCTTGACGGAAACTTAACCGGGTATATCGGCACTCTGATCGATGTTACCAAACGTAAGGCCGCTGAAGCTGCTCTCCACAAGCTGGTGGAAGGCACCGCCGCAACCACAGGTGAAGATTTCTTTCCTGCTCTAGTTCGTCATATTAGTACAGCTCTTGACGTTCCAATTGCCTTGATTACTCAGTTCGTGGGCGAAGAGCTACACAGCATTGCCTTTATACTCGATGGCGAATTGCAACCCAATTTTACCTACGATTTACCCGAAACGCCTTGTATTGAACTGGTGACTGAATACTCCTACCATTGTCCTTGGGGTATTACCGATCGCTTCCCCAACAATCCCCATCGAGAAAGAGGGGTTGAGAGCTATCTGGGAATCGCATTGCGCGATCGCCAAGGGCAGGTGCTGGGCAGTTTGTGCATCTTTGATCGCCGACCTCTACAAGAGCCGGAACGAGCCAAACAGATTCTCGAAATCTTCGCTAGCCGCACCGCCGCAGAAATGGAGCGCCAGCGTGTCGAAACCGCCCTACACAATCTGATTGCCGGGACTGCCGTTACCAAAGGTACAGACTTCTTTCCTCTCCTTGTGTGCCACCTCACCGAAGCCCTAGGCGTATCCCACGCTCTGATGGCCGAGCGAGTGGGCGAGGAAGAAGTCACTCTCGCCTATTACGGCGATGGCGAACTCATTCCCTGTAAATCCTTATCACTTGCGGGGACTCCCTGCGAGCAGGTATACGACAATGAAGTGTATTACTGCGAGCTAGAGCCATGCCAGACCTGTTCAGAACTGGCTAGGATGGGAGCCAAGAGCTATCTGGGGGTAGCACTATACGATCGCCAAGGCAATCCCATGGGGCTGCTGTGCATTTTCCACCGTCAGCATCTCACCGATCCGACCCACGCCGAGCAAATTTTGCGGGTATTTGCTGCCCGCGCCGCCACTGAGCTAGAGCGTAAACGAGCAGAGAACGCCTTACAAAACTTAATTGCTGGAACTGCAGCGTTAACTGGCCCTGACTTTTTCCCCGCCCTCGTCCGTTACCTCGCCGAAGCCCTCAGAGCCTCTCATACCTTTGTGACTGAAGTCGTTGAGGGCGATCACTTACACTTTTTGGCCGCTTGGGGGGATGGGGAATATCTTCCCAACGATACCGTTGATGCCGAGGGAACGACTTGTGCGATCGCTCTTCAAGAGGGTGTCTACCATTGCGATCGCGATGTGGTCGCTTCTTTCCCGGAAAATCCCAGACTGGCACTCATGGGAGTGGAGAGCTACATGGGTATTGCCCTCCAGGATCGTGAAGGTCGCAAGATCGGCACCCTTTGTATCTTTTCCCGTCAGCCCCTATTTGACCCAGAGCGATCGGAACAAATCCTGCAAGTGTTTGGTGCCCGTGCTTCTGCTGAACTGGAGCGTCAGCGAGCGCAAACCGCCTTAGAGCAATTTAATCAAGAACTGGAACAGCGAGTGGAAGCACAAACCCAAGAAATCGTACGCTCCGAAAAAGATTTACGCACTATCTTTAACAATGTCTATGATGGCATTTTTATTCACGATTTGGAGGGTCGTATTCTCGATATCAATAATCGGGTATTGGAACTCTTCAAGGCGACGCGGGGGCAAATTTTGGCAACCACGATTGCTGATTTATCCGCACCAAGCGCTCCCTTCCACAATCTTCCAAAACTACTCAAACAAGCCAATGCTGGCGCAAAATTGCAATTTGAATGGAAATCTCAACGATTGGACAATTCTACCTTTGATTCTGAAGTTTGTCTGCGCAAAGTCACCTTGGGCAACCGCTCGGCGATCGTTGCTGGGGTGCGGGATATTAGCGATCGCAAGCAAGCAGAAAATGCCCTTCAACTGAGCGAGGCTCGTGCTAGAGCAACGTTTAGCCAAGCCTCTATTGGTATTGCAGAAAGCAATATGTATACAGGGCAATTGATTCAAATTAATGATTATTTTTGTCAGATGTTAGGCTACTCTTCCGAAGAGTTGCTTACTATGAGTGTAGCTGATATTACGCATCCTGGAGATATGCCAGAGTCCAAACACTTAATTCAAGGACTGGCCAATGGAAAAATTAAAAATTTTGTTACTGAAAAGCGATATGTTCGTAAAGACGGCTCGATCTTATTTTCCCTAACCTCCGTAACTCTTGTTCATATGCCAGACGGCAAATCTAACACTTGTTTAGCCATGTTGCAAGATATTGGCGATCGCAAGCAAACGGAAGTGAAGCTGCAACAAACCAATCAAGAACTGGCTCGGGCAACTCGCTTGAAAGACGAGTTTCTGGCCAATATGAGTCACGAATTGCGAACCCCTCTCAATGCCATTTTGGGAATGACCGAGGGACTACAAGAGGGAGTTTTCGAGCCGATGAATGCCATGCAATTGAAAGCGCTCAGGACGATCGAACGGAGTGGGTTCCACTTGCTGGAACTGATCAATGACATTCTTGACTTGGCGAAGATTGAATCGGGGCAAGTCGATCTAGAATACTCCTCTGTTGCCATAGAGCATCTGTGCCAATCGAGTTTGGTTTTTGTCAAGCAACAGTCCCAGAAAAAAGGTATCCAACTCCATTTGAAGGTTCCCCCTAACTTACCCGATATTACTCTTGACGAACGGCGGATGCGTCAGGTCCTGATCAACTTACTCAACAACGCCGTCAAATTCACCCCAAAAGGAGGACAAATCGTTCTCGAAGTCGCCCCCTTGCTCCTAGATAAAACCCGTGAAAACTATCTGCGTTTTACGGTTACAGATACAGGTATCGGCATCTCCCCAAACAATTTGCAAAAATTATTTCAGCCCTTTATCCAGATTGATAGTTCCCTCAATCGACAGTATGAAGGAACGGGACTTGGTTTGGCTTTGGTCAAACAGATTGTGGAACTCCACAAGGGATGGATAACCGTCACGAGTGAGGTTGGAGTGGGCAGTTGTTTTGCCATCAAGCTGCCTTATGCGATTTCTGAACCCAGGTTTTCCCCTTTATTAAAAGCAACCTCTGAGTTGAATGGGAGCGCTTCAGTACAACCGGTACAATCGGCGATTTCTCCCCTGATCCTTTTAGCAGAAGACAACGAAGCCAATATCATCACGGTGTCCAACTATCTACGAGCCAAAGGGTATCGCCTTCAGGTGGCCAAAAACGGTCAAGCTGCGATTGATCTGGCTCAGAAGGAATCTCCCGATCTGATTCTCATGGACATTCAAATGCCCCATGTGGATGGGTTAACGGCGATCGAGCGTATTCGCCAAGATCCAGATATGGTTCAAGTCCCCATTATCGCACTGACGGCACTCACCATGGAGGGCGATCAAGAGCGCTGTTTGGCCGCAGGGGCAAATCTGTACTACAGCAAGCCAATTAGACTCAAAGAGTTAGTTTTATCCATTCAAAAACTGTTGTAACCGATCCTTTTTTGCTAACAAAAGCTCTTTCCCCAATAAGCTTTCTTGCAGGACTTACGCATCAAAACTGTGGAGAAGAGAGGTAAAGTTTTGCCCCTCTTACACCATAGCTGTGAATGAGTTGGTTAGGACAGTTAGGTTAGGGTTTGAGGCAAGAGGCAATAGAAAATGTCCTAACTCTCCTTTTCTCTGCTATACCACAATCCTATGCCCTATGCCCTAGCGCAAAGCGCTATATTATGACTCTTAGGATCTAACTCCCTTGAACTAAAGTCTCAAGGGCGTAAGACGGGGACTTATCTCCTACAGTTACACCACCATGAATCATCGTCTGCATCTGTGAACTCGATTCAAAGAAAGTGTAAGGGGAACGGACTTCCGGACGACTCACCTCATCCAACTTTTGCTGTAGCTCGATGGGGATTTCAAAATCCAGCGCCCCGAGATTATCTTGCAGTTGGTGTAGCTTGGTGGCACCAATAATCACCGATGAGACCATCGGGCGGTTGACAACCCAATTCAAGGCTACCTGAGGCATGGAACGATTGAGTTGTTTGGCAACCTGTTCTAATTCAGCCACGATCGCCCAATTTTTCTCCGTAAACCGATCAAAAACTGGATTACCGCTATTAGCCATTGTTGCCAAGCGACCGGAACCTTCTCCACCCTGCTCGGAAGGCTTATATTTACCGGAAAGCAAGCCACCCGCTAAAGGCGACCAAACCATAATACTTGTCCCGAGATTTTTAGCTAAAGCAGTGTACTCAAACTCAATGTTGCGCTCCACCAAGGAATATTCCAGTTGCATGGTGCTAATGGGTTCCCAATGACGCTCTTTTGCCAAGGTTTGCGCCTGTGCCATATACCAAGCAGGGGCATCCGACAAGGCAACATAGCGCACTTTGCCCGATCGCACCAGGGTATCCAATGTACTCATCACCTCCTCTGCTGGGGTGACTTGATCCCAGGTATGGAGCATGTAGAGGTCGATGTAGTCCGTTTCTAAGCGCTCGAGGGAACCTTCCACAGACCGGAGGATATTCTTGCGACCATTGCCCCCCGTATTCGGGTTGCCCGGTTCGGTGTTGTAGCTAAACTTGGTGGTGATGACCATGCGATCGCGGATTCCCCGATCTTTGATGAATTTGCCCACCATCCGCTCGCTATTGCCATTGGTATAGAGATTTGCCGTATCAATAAAGTTACCGCCTGCTTCCACATAGGCATCGAACAGTTGGCGAGCATTCGCTTCATCGGTCCCCCAACCCCAGTCTTCGCCAAATGTCATCGTTCCCAGAGCCAGACGGCTAACTTTTAACCCCGTATTGCCCAGTGTATAATACATAGATCTTGTTTCTCCTAAAGTAAATTTGATTTTCGTCATTTTTTGCGATCGGACTCTGTAGCCCGCTCGCCCATTCCCGAGCAAAACAACCCTGCCAAGAAAAATTCAATTGATCGATGTTTGAGAGCGAATGCGATCGGGTGTCGTCCCTGTCCACGAGTGGAAGGCACGGAAAAATGAGTTGGGATCTTCGTAGCCTAATAAAAGCGAAATCTGCGTGTAAGGTAGCTCGGACTTCGTGATGTAGTACCGAGCAAGTTCCTCACGAACCTTAGTCAGAATGAGCTTAAAACTGGTGCCTTCGTCGCCCAACCGTCGTTGCAGGGTACGTCGGCTAATCAGGAGTCGGCCAGCGAGATCGTCAACAGAAGTTTGTCCACTCGGTAGCATTTCCAGCAGGGCATCGCGCACCCGTTCTCCCATACTGGTTTCAGCACGGATTTCAGAGAGTCTTTTGCGTAACTCTGGTTCAAAAAATTCCCACATCTGTAGATTTTCAGTCAGAAACGGCTTGACGGCATCGTCGGCTGAAAACGAGATGGATAGTTTTTCTCCTTGGATAGGAACTACGCCGAAATAATCGGCATAATCTTGCAGTGAAGGTAATTCACAGGGGGCAACAACTTCTAGTGGGACGATAGGTTCCCGAGTTGCCATTCTTGCCAATTGCACAAAAAAGCCGAGTTCAATACCAGTCAGAGAGACCGGAACTTTCAGTCCTCTCTCCAGAAACCGAAGCTGTACATTTGTGAATGCTTTAGCAATTTTTACATCCAGCTTCATCGGTCCGATTAGACATTTAAACTGACTAATTCGTTGCAAAGCCGTATTGAGATTGGGACTGCAATAGGCCGCAAAAATGGGCGGTTCAAACACTTCGCTACTGAGGTTGCGGATCATCTGCAAGGGAAATACTGGATCGTCCAAAAGAAATTCTATTGCTCGCCAGAAACGAAAGTATTCATCGGTACTGAGACTGGCATCTTTTCGGGCATACAAATCCAAAGGTAATTCAGCACGCCTCAAGACTTCAGTAAACTTAACTCCCAGATCGTTAAGAAGAACCCTCCAGCCCGGACTAAGTGCAAAACGAATTTCTGTTTTCATTGAACTGTCATCCTTGTGATTACAGAAAGGCTAGGTCTGCCTTTTCTGGGTTATTTGTTTCCATTCCATCCACGAGAAAACTTAAGCATTTTTTCTCACCAAACCGTTGTCGATTATTTGCTGGAAAAAATCATTCATTGACTCGGCTAATGGGCGATAGCTGATGCCGAGTTCTTTAATCCCTTTGCTGTTATCCGCTTTCCAGGGTAAATTGATATTCCGAGCAATAAATTGGCGGCTCATGGTTTTATCTACTATTGGGCCAATCAGCCACAACAACCATTTGGGTGTAGATTTGCGTGGAATGGGATAGTTTTGGCCATATCGATCGAGCAACGTTTGGGACATGGAAAACATATCGGTATTATGTCCGGAAATAATGTATCGGCCCTTAGCTTCTGGAGTGAATCCAGCCTGGAAGTGCGCCTTAGCTAAATCGCGGACATCCACTGCACCAAAGGCCCATTTGGGTGCGCCAGATTTCAATGTGCCGTCCCCCATCTGTTTGATTAAAGTAAAACTTTCTGAGGTTGCGTAAGGGTTAATTCCAGGGCCAATCACCAGGCTCGGATTAATCGTCACCAGATCCCAGCGGGATTGAGCTTGATTAATTTTCCATGCTTCTTTTTCGGCAACAGTTTTTGAATAGAAATAGGGGTTATGTTCCAGTGAGGAACTGGTGTTCCAGATTTCCTCGGTGAATACGCCGTTAGGGGTCTTTTGCAGATCTACGTTGTCGCCGTAGATCGCTGCACAACTGCTGGTGAGAACAACCCGCTTGACAGAGGGCGTTCGATTAGCGGTCTCCAATACGTTGCGAGTCCCCAGTTTGGCAGGATCAACCAGTTCTTTCTGGGGGTCTTGGATATCTAGTTTAAAGGGGGAGGCAGTATGAAATACCAGTTCGCAACCCACCATTGCTTCTGCGTAAGATCCCTCATCGAGAAGGTCAGCTTTGAAATACTTGATTTCACCAGGGCTTGCTGCGGCGATCGCATTGAGATAGTGCAGTTTTTCTGGATTGTTCGGATCGCGCACGGGGGCATGAACGGTCAGTCCTTCCTCCAGCAGTTTTTTAACTAGCACTCCAGCAACATAACCAGTGGCACCGGTTACCATTACGGGGGCAGAGCGCTCAATCGTTGTCATAGTCAAGCTCCTGTTTTGATGGTGGTTTGCTTCACTAAAACCCATCATAGGAGATGCCAAAGGTGAAGACACTAGCAGACTGCGCCTATCTATATTCAAAGGGTGCCAATCGGTATGCAGGCGAAACCTATAGCGCTTTGCACCAGGGAATAGGATTGTGGTACATGGCATTGGGGATTCAACAATTTACTTCATAACAGCACAAAGTGCTGTATCGACAACATAAACATAAGGGTGTGAACTTTGATCTGGCTAACTTTTGGAGACGGGATAAGATGGTCTCATAGACGGCAAATTCTTTAAACGATGACAACGATTTGACCCCCTCTTTTAAAGAGCATTAAACAAATGAAAAGACGAGATGTACTGCGATTAGGAGCATGAACCGCATTAGGATGGAGTACAACTTCTGCATTGAAAGCCTGTCGCCGTTTGTCCCCATCTTCTTCCGTTCCATTATCGATTGAAGAAACTCGCGGTTTGGAATCGGCAAGCAGGAGAGGAACAGATGTCTATCATTTTCTTAAAGATGTAGGCCAAGGATTTTCCGGCACGACAGTGCGATTAATCACTGAAGATTCCCCATTTGAAGAATCAGCTAACTCCCAAATATCTGGAAAAGTGGCAGTCGCTCCTTGTCCCCAAGCCATTGCCCTGCGTCCAGAGAGCGCATGTGGTTTCGGCGAAGTTCCAGGTGTGAGCCGTCAAGGGGGCAGTAGTCTGGCGCTCTCTCGTTACAGCAAAAATCGAGATGCAGCCTGGGTCTTTTTGCAATGGCTCACCAGCGCAGACACCATGACTCGGGCAGCCCTATTGAGCAAAACCAATAGTGTTCGCCGCAGTACCTACAGCGATCCTCGTTTGAAAATGGGGTTTGGAGCCAATCCCCAAGTTGCCAATTATTTTGAGGTTACCTTAGATGCCATTGAAAATCGCATGGGAACGGAACCCCACCATTCCAATTGGATTGAAGTGGGTTTTGATCGCTTCCCCATGGAACTGGGAAAACTAATGACCAACCAACAAAGCATCCGAACCACCCTAAACAACATGGCGCAAGCTGCTGCCCGAGCAACAGAAACCCTCTAACTCAAATCTATGAAAGCTATTCCTGGGAATATTCGCTCACGAATTGAGCGTTTCTTCAATCATTACAGCTTGCGCCATCAACTGTTAGGCGTATTTTGCTTCATTGCTCTGACTCCCCTGGCGGGCTTTGCTTGGTGGAATTACCAGACTACGCGGACAGCTTTGATTCAATCGGCCAATCAATCGCTCAATGCAGCCGCGTCCCAAACGGCAGCAACTCTTGATGCCTTTGTTCGCATCAATTTGACGGTCATTGTCACGGAAGCACAACAAGAAATCCTTGCCACTTATTTACAAGCTGCACCCAATGCTTCTCCCTCCGTCAGAGAGCAGGCATTCAACACTCTAAAAACTTCGATCGCCAAAGATAAAGTCTTTTTAGTTTCCTCCGCTGTTCTGAATACCAATGGACAAAATCTCCTGGATACTCGCACCCCTCAGAGGGTATGGGACGAGTCGAATCGGGAGTATTTCCAAATTGCCCTAGAAACGGGAGAGCCTTTTGTCTCTAATGTAGAATTTTCTGAGATTGACGGTCAGCCTTACTTATATTTCAGCCAATCGATCCGCGATCGCCAAACCGGGGCAGTGGTTGGTGTATTGCGCAATCAGTACCATGCCGCCAAACTCCAAAACCTCCTACTACAAAATAATAATTTAGCGGGTTCTTTGTCTTTTCCTATTCTGCTCGACGATCGCAATTTACGCTTGGCACAGGGATATCGCGATGATGGAGGACTTCCCCAATATTTGCGCTTCCAATTTCTGGCCCCTCCCCAACCCGAAACCTTGGATGAATTACAGCAAACCTATCGTTTACCTGCTTCCCTCCCTACCGATAGAGCTACTCAACTGACGGAATTTGACCAATTTGCTGCCAATTTCAACCCCGATCGTCCCTACTTTACAACCATTTTGTCCCAAGAGAAGAACATAGAATATGCAGGTGCAATCCACATGAGCGAAAGCCGACCGTGGAAAGTTGCTTATTTGCGCCCAAAATCTGTTTTTCTCGAACCCATCAACATTCAAACGCGCAATAACCTCCTCCTCGCTTTGGGGACAACCCTTGCTGCCATTAGCGTGGGATTTGGCATGGCTAATGTGATTTCTTCTCCCATTCGACGCTTGACGGCGATCGCCAAGCAAATCGCCGAGGGGAATTTGAGCGCCCGTGCAGACCTGGAATCGGGTAATGAAATGGGTGAATTGGCTCGCACATTCAATACGATGACTGCACAATTGCGCTCTTCTATTGATACTCTCGAAGAAAAAGTACGAGAGCGAACCTTAGAATTGCAAGTGGCCAAAGAAGCCGCAGACAATGCAAACCAAGCCAAAAGCGAGTTTTTAGCCAATATGAGCCACGAATTGAGAACTCCCCTCAATGGTATTCTGGGCTACACACAAATTTTAGGACGATCTAAAACAGTCGGTGCAACAGACCGCCAAGGAGTGAATGTCATTCACCAATGTGGCTCTCACTTACTAACATTGATTAATGATGTTTTAGATTTGTCCAAAATCGAAGCTCGTAAACTAGAGTTAAATCCCATTGCCGTTCATTTTCCCTCTCTTTTACAAAGTGTAGTGGAAATGTGCAAAATTAAAGCCCAACAAAAAGGAATTGACTTCATTTATCAGCCCAGCTCTCGCCTGCCGGAAGGAGTAGAAGTAGATGAAAAGCGCCTACGACAGGTGTTAATCAACCTTTTGGGCAATGCCATTAAATTTACGAATCGCGGTTCTGTGACGCTGCGGGTAGATGTAATTTCCGAGTCCGAAACCAGTGCAACCATATTTTTTCAAGCGATTGATACTGGGGTGGGCATTGCCCAAGCCGATTTAGCCAAACTCTTCCAAGCTTTTGAACAAGTCGGCGATCGCCAAAAACAATCTGAAGGAACCGGGTTAGGATTAGCCATCTCCAAGCAAATTGTTGGGTTGATGGACAGCACGATTGAAGTCACTAGCCAATTGGGTCAAGGAAGTGAATTTTCCTTTTCCGTTAACTTTCCCCTTGCTGTAGATTGGGCAACACGCCAGATCGGTCTAGAGGGGAGCGATCTGATTATCGGTTACGAGGGAGATCGGCGGACAATTCTTGTTGTGGATGATCGCTGGGAAAACCGCACTGTTGTCTCCAACTTACTCACTCCCCTCGACTTCACGATTATTGAAGCAGAAAACGGTCGCGAAGGCTTAGAAAAATTACGGGAGAACTCACCCGATTTAGCGATCACCGACCTCTTTATGCCTGTGATGGATGGTTTTGATTTCCTCAAGCATATCCGGAGTTCCAAAGACTTGCAACATCACAAAATTATCGTCTCTTCCGCATCCGTGAGTGAAAAGGAGCAATATCGAGCAATGGATGCAGGGGGCGATTGCTTCCTGAACAAACCCGTCGATTTTCGAGAATTGTTAGCAGCAGTCTCGGAATGCTTGGATTTACAATGGATTTATGAAGATCGAGGGGATACGGAGGCGCTTTCAGAGTCAACCGCTGCCCCAATGGTTCTGCCAGCACCTGAGATCCTCAGCAACTTATTAGATTTGGCACAGCAAGATCGGATTCGAGAGCTGTCTGAATCCCTAGAAAAACTTGCCTGCAATAATTCGATGTATATCCCGTTTACTCAACTCTTACTCGACCTGGCCAACCAATTTGCCACGGAGGAAATCGAAGGTATACTGCAACAATATCTGACCGAAGGAGAATGCCATGCAGAATAAAGCTGACGATCAACCGGAAATTTTAGCTGTTGATGATACGCCAGCCAATTTGCGAGTGGTAGCGGACACCTTATCTCCTGCCGGTTATATTGTTGCGGCTGTAACCAGTGGTGAGCGCGCTCTCAAGCGCTTACAAACCTATGTTCCCGATCTGATCCTCCTCGATATTCAAATGCCAGGCATGGATGGCTTTGAAACCTGTCGGCAAATTAAGGAAAACCCCAATACTGCCAGCATTCCCATCATTTTTATTACGGCTCTATCAGACGACGAGAGTATTATCAAGGGATTTAACCTGGGAGCCGTCGATTACATTACCAAACCGTTTCGCGAGGCGGAAATGCTAGCACGAGTGAAGACGCACTTACAGTTGGGAAAGTTGAGGGCAAACTTAGAAAAGCAAGTGGAGCAGCGCACGACTGATTTGACTCAAGCGATAGAGAAATTGCGATCGTCACAAATGCAATTGGTTCAACAAGAAAAAATGGCAGGATTAGGAAATCTTGTAGCGGGGGTCGCTCACGAAATCAACAATCCGTTGAGTTTCATTAGTGGTAATATCACGATGCTTAAGGACACTCTTGTCGATCTGTTGGCAATTATCCAAGCCTATCGCCAAGAATATCCCGAACCCAGCCCTGACTTAGCAGAAGAGATTGAAAATGCAGATCTTGATTTTTTGCTCGAAGATATTCCCAAAATTCTTGTTTCTATGCAACAAGGAGTGAAACGCATTGCTAATATCAGCACATCTTTGCGAACCTTTTCCCGTGCAGATACAGATGTCAAAACTGAGTTTAATGTGCACGAGGGTCTTGACAGTACTTTATTAATCTTAAAATACCGCCTTAAAGCTAATCAGCAACGCCCTGCCATTAAAATTGTAAAAAAATATGGCGATATTCCTGAACTAAAATGCTATCCGGGGCAGCTCAATCAAGTCTTTATGAATATCTTGGCAAATGCGATTGATACTCTAGATGAAAAGAGCAAGAATAAGTCTTTTGAAGAGACAGAAAAAAATCCTAATTATATTACTGTTACAACTGATTTGAGCGAAAACAAACAGGATGTTGTAGTCAGAATCATCGATAATGGTATGGGAATGCCAGAATCTGTAAAGGCGAAAATATTTGAGCAGGGATTTACTACTAAGAAAGTTGGGAAAGGGACCGGTTTGGGAATGGCAATCGCCTGTGAAATTCTGACCAAAAAGCATTGTGGAAAAATCACCTGTTCTTCAGAATTAGGGCAAGGAACTGAATTTGTGATTTCTCTTCCTTTGAGTTAAAGTGCTTCGCGTTGAGATTGCCTTAGAGAACTTTGCCACCCAGAAATCGAATTAACGTATCTCGTTGTGGTTTTTCTTTAATGCCAATTGCCCTCAGTGAGGATTCAATACTACTGCGTATAGTCAATCCTGATTCCCATGCTTCATTATTATCCGCGATCGCCTGCAAGAGAAATTCCTGACTCTTTGTCAGATCGCTAACTGTTGTTCCCGGTTTCATTTCACCCTCTGGAAAAACAATAATCTCAAACAATAGAGCGCAGCGATCAAAATAATATGGGGAACCCCATCGATAGGTTAAAATCGGCATTAATTGTTCTAGAGCCGGATCGCCTAATCGAGCGAAGAAATTCGCAAACAATCCATGTCCGTCTGAATAGCGATCGTCATAATAATCACTTAACTGCGATAGTATATCGGGGCGATCGCCAAGCTCTATGAGTTGTTCTAATACTTCCTGTGATGGCTCTTCTCCAGCCACATACATTAATGCGATCGCAGCAGCTAGTTTGGCGATCGCTGCTTCATCAGATTGTAAGATTTGTTTGCAGAACTCCCAATCTAAAGGAATTTCTTTATCTAATATCGCTAATAGTAAGAGAAGCGATGCTCGGATGTTTGCTTCCGGTTCTTGTCTCAGGCGATCGTAAAACTTCGCGCATACTTTAGTAGAGTGCGGTTTACAAGCTGCAAGAATATCGGCAGCAACTGTTCTAATATTGGGGATGTTATGGTCGAGCAAGCCAATGTAAAAGTCCAGAGCTTTATAAATGGGTTGGCGAATGGAATTAACCCACTCTCGATACCTCTGATGATATTCGTCAACAAATGTATCGAGGGTATCGTCATCTGATAAATTATAAGATGTAGCGATCGCAGCGATACAGCAGAGAACCCTACAGAGAAAGTCTGTATCTGTCTCGCAATAAATTTGCCTGACCAAAAATGGAAGAACGAAAATCACCTTGTAATGTAGATCTCCCTGATGATAGATACGACTGAAGACCTCATCTAACGCTTGTTCTCGAACATTGCGATCGTCTGACGAAAACTTGCGAATTTCTTGCACGATCTCGCCGCCCAATTCAGCTTCTAATTCTTCTAACTCAATGTCTTGGATATCCATCGCTTTTCCATTGATTCTACCGAACTCTCCAGCACATTGTAAAACCTTTAACTACACCGGCCCGTTATAGGTCTGTGATAACGGCGAAAAACCACCGTTTTTCGCCATTGCCCCATCTTCCCAGTTGCCTTGTGTCCCCTTGATCCGGAAAAATAGAGAATAACCCAATCAAGGCTCACTAGGGATTATGGCTGTAGACTATTCAGACTATTCAGAAATTGATATCGCTGACTATATCGAGCATTCCCTGTTGCACCCCACAGCAACACCGGAACAAGTCCAGCAGTGGTGCGAACAGGCTATGGCTATGAATTTTCCTACGGTGTGCGTGCCTCCAGTTTACGTGCGGCAAACGGCAGATATCTTACAGGGAAAATCGACTAAAGTGTGTACAGTGATTGGCTTTCCCACGGGTGCGACAACACCAGGGGTAAAGCTCTACGAAGCCCAAGAAGCGGTTGAGCATGGAGCAGTAGAGTTAGATGTGGTGATGAATATTGGCTTACTGAAGGCAGGAAAAAGTGAAGCCGTGCATCGGGAAATGGCGGAAATTTGTGAGGAAACGGGGCAAACGGTGAAAGCGATTTTAGAAATGACGGTGTTAACGGAAGCGGAAAAACGATTAGCCGCAGAACTGTGTTTAGATGCGGGGGTGGCGTTCTTGAAAACCAGTACGGGTTGGCAAGGGGGTGCAACGGTGGAAGATGTGAAATTATTGAAGTCCATCAGCCGAGGAAATGTGGGGATTAAAGCTTCTGGTGGCATTCGCAATTTAGAACAAGCTTATGCCTTAATTGAGGCAGGTGCGACGCGGTTGGGGACTTCGCGGGGGATGATGTTAATGGAAGAGCGCGATCGGGCAATGGGTAATGGGTGATAGGTAATAGGTAGCCCATCCTACCTGTTTTATGAGTGTCACGGCACTACTTCTCTGGTGAATATGGGGGTAATGAATCAATATTCCCTAAAGCAAAATTCAGCATTTCTTCCCCCTGAGATAGCAGTTGTTCCACATCAGTTTCTGAAATATCGAGTTCGGTGTTGTAATCGGCTCTTAATCGGATTCTTTCCGCATCAATCAGATAGCGATGTAGCTCAACCGGAATGCGGTTAGTGCGAGCAAATATCCTACCGAAAGCAGCGATAACTGCTGAATGTTTAGAGTAGGACAACCCCTCGCCTTCTAAAAATGCTGTAGCAATGTAAAACATAGCGTAGTAAGTGCGCGATGCCGCAAAATCCGGAAAACCTGTACGGTTTAATTCTCTGGCAGCTTGTAAACTGCGAGTCGCTTTTTCCAGTAATTTGTGCTGTTCTGGTGTCATAGGGGTATTCCTTCTTTGCGGATGTTACGAAAGAAGCTGTTGTTATACTCTTGGAATTGGCGACTGCTGGCCAAAGCGCAGCTTATCAAGGTATTATGTTCTAAGCATAAATTGGAAATTGTTTGGCTGATTCTGTTGCTCTCTTCAGAATATTGGAAGTCTTGTTTCAGGATGATTAAAAGATCGATATCTGAGTCAGGTTCTGCATCCCCTCTTGCTTGAGAACCATAGAGAATGATTTGGTCAATTTGCTGGCCATATAGTTTTTTTAGTCCTTGACAGGCTTCGTTTAAGATAGTGTTAAGAGTTTCTTTTCTCATCTTTGATTTCTACAATGTTAAGCCATGAAGGATTTTGACTGTAGCGGTTGATGAGTTCTAACCATTGCTCTGGATCGCTTAATCCTTTGTGTTTCAAGACTTCTTGCGCTAGTTTGATAGAACCGGATAATAGGAGACTATGACAAGGACGGTTTTCTGCTTCGAGGGTGGCTATTTCTGGGGGTTGTTCCCAACTGAGAATAAGTAGGCAACTGTTGTGCGGCGATCGCCCAATCTCTTGCAGCAGTTTACCATAACTCTGGTATTCCGGTAGGTAGCGCCCAACGAGTTCTCCAGGGGTGAGAGTTTCGTGGAAGTCGTCGAGGATAATGAAGCAACGGTGCGATCGCAAGTAGTCCAGTAGTGCGCGATGTTCGGTTGCTTCTCGTTGGGAGAGGAATTGGATTAAGTCGGTGGTGAGGGCATTAAGATTGGGAAAGGAGCGGTGACTATACCAGATTAGGCGATCGAAATGCTCTGCGATCTCGTCTACGAGTTGGGTTGCGAGGGCTGTTTTGCCCATTCCGGATAACCCATAGATGCTGATAATGGCGCTATTTTCGTTGAGTATCCAGTGTTTGAGCGTGTTGAGTTCCTCTGTGCGGTGGGGGTAGAGGCGATCGGATTTGGGGATGTGGGTGCGATCGTGAATCTTTTCAGCCTTAAAATTTTCTGATTGATTAGTAGAAATTTGTTCTTTTACTTTTAACAATCATAGACGAGCTAGAGCTTGCAAGGTCTTCATATCTTCTTCAAATTCTTCAACATCATAATGAATACAAATACCACGACTAGCAATTTCTTTCTGAAACTCTAGCAAATGCATACCAGCTAAATGACGGGCTTTGCCTATACTAATTCTGTCTTGTTGGAAGAGCATAATTGCAATTTCCAGCTTCAACTGTACTTCAGACATTTCGGCAGCTTGGAGAATATCATCTGGAATGAGGACAGCCATGTTTAGTTACCTCCTGAATGGTTTAGACTCGATGGTAGCTTAATTTATGCTGATCGCCGATCGCACCAGATCCTGACTCAAGGGTGGATAATCGGCTACAATTTCTTCTACTGTCACTCCCTCTGCCAAGTTATCTAAGATTACAGAAACCATAATTCGAGTTCCTTTAATACAAGGTTTCCCATGACAAATATTGGGGTTAATCTCAATCTGTTCTTGCCAGTTGTTCATCATTTACTTTATCAATCCGTAATCCTCATGATAGCCTAATGTAGGGCGATCGCCTTTCCCCATGCTACGCCAGTCTAGTATTCACCGCTCTCTGCCAGGCGATCGCCAACAGAAGAAAGAATATAGACCTAGAATCTATCTTTGTTCTCTCGGACTATCTTAAGTTTTATGAGCAAAACCTATAAGGCAACGGGCATTAATTTGAAGGGAATGCCTATGGGAGAATCTGACCGGTTATTGACAGTGTTAACCCCGGAAGTTGGATTAATTCGGGCGATCGCCCCTGGAGCGAGAAAAGCGAAATCCAGTTTGGGGGGGCGCAGTGGATTGTTTGTGGTGAATGAACTCTTGGTGGTGAAGGGGCGATCGCTCGATAAAATCATTCAAGCGCAAACGATTAAATCCTATCCGGGATTAAGTCGAGATTTACTCAAACTGACTGCGAGTCAATACTTGGCTGAATTAGTCCTCTGCCAAGCCCTCACAGATCGCTCCCAAACCAACCTCTACGACCTACTGTTGCTCCATCTCGATCGCCTGGAAACCAGCGCTCTGAGCCTCACCTTACCTCGCCTAATTCAAGGTATCTTTCACCTGCTGGCCCTAGCCGGAATTGCGCCGCAAGTGCAAAATTGTTGTAGAACGGGAAAAGCGATCGCGCCCAACTTCAACGATCCCCAGTGGAAAATCCAATTTAACCTTGCCTCTGGTGGCATTGTGAGCGAGGAAAAAGAGCTACAAGTCTTTCAGGTTCAAGAATCTGGAGCCAGCTATCAGGTACAACGTTCACCTCGAAAATCGCCCCAACCTCCAGCATTTTCCCTCAACGCCAATCAATTATGGATACTTCAGCATTTAGCGGGGCCAGAACTCCCTAAACTAGAACAAGGAACAGACCATCTCTGGCCTTCCCTAGAAAACCTCCTGCGTGCCTATGCCCAATATCACTTCGATCGACCGATCCGAGCTGCAACCCTCATGGAACCTTGCCTCGCCAACTTGCCAAAAGACTAAGGTTGATACATGAGGATCTATCTACAACACCGGTATCTGTAGGGGCGAAAAATTTTTCGCCCCTACAAAAGATGTCTCATTGTTATTTGAATCCACTATAAATTCTATGTCCCTATCCAAAACCGATGGAGAAATAACCCCTACAACCCCTAAACCTAATCTTCCTCCTCCCTCTCCTAGTCTGGGTGCAGTCCTCAAAAACCGCAATTTTCTCACCCTGTGGAGCGGTCAAATTTTTTCCCAGTTAGCCGATAAAATCTATCTAGTTTTAACGATCGCCATTATTACCAGCCAGTTTCAACAAGAGGAGCAAACCATTAGCGGTTGGGTATCAGCGATCATGATTGCTTTTACGATTCCCGCTGTCTTATTTGGCTCCTTAGCCGGGGTATTTGTGGATCGGTGGCCAAAAAAATCGGTCTTAGTTCTCACCAACTTACTCCGGGGAGCCTTTGTGCTGACGATTCCCCTATTCTTAAGTCTATCTGCGGGAATTGACTTGGCGATCGATATTCCCCTCGGTTTTGCCTTGCTCTTAGGAATTACCTTTGCCGTCTCTACTCTCACCCAATTCTTTGCTCCTGCCGAACAAGCCATTATTCCCCTGATTGTCAAGCGCCATTTGCTCTTGCCAGCCAATTCCCTCTACACTTCTACCATGATGGCCTCGGTGATCCTGGGATTTGCTCTTGGCGACCCACTTCTGAACCTGGCAAGTCACCTAATTAGCCCGATTTTAGGTAATGGCGACTTGGGTAAAGAAGTTCTAGTGGGAGGTGCTTATGTGTTGGCGGGTGTGATTTTGTTAGTCGTGAATACTCAAGAAAATACTTATCCCCCAGACCACGAACACCCCCATGTTTTGCAAGATCTGCGCGATGGATTACAGTTTTTGCGCGATCGCCATCGGGTTCGCAATGCAATTTTACAACTAATTATTCTCTCCTGTATTTTTGCCGCCTTAGCCGTTTTAGCCGTCCGCATTGCCGAAATTATTCCCAGTCTTGAACCCTCCCAATTTGGCCTGTTATTAGCCGTTGGCGGAATCGGTTTAGGCATCAGTTCGGCTGTCGTGGGAGAATTCGGCCATCGTTGGGGATCGAATGCTCAACTGAGTTTAATCGGATCGATGGGGATGGCGGGATCGCTGTTGGGTTTGTCGTTTACCGTTCAATATTTAGGATGGTCTCTGTTTTGGATTAGTGTGTTAGGTTCATCAGCCGCTTTTATTGGCATTCCCATGCAAACGACGATTCAATCACAAACGCCAGAAGAGATGCGAGGTAAGGTGTTCGGCTTGCAAAATAATGCCATTAATATTGCTTTGAGTTTTCCTCTGGCTTTGGTGAGTGTGGCGGAAGCTGGATTGGGAATTCAAGTGGTTTTAGCTGGTTTAGCCGTCTTAGTCTTCGCAGGGGGAGTCTCAACCTGGTATATTTCCCGTACAGGAGATCGGGATCAATAGACTTCTTACAGAAGTCAGGCAATAGGCAATAGGCACTCTAACAATAGTCAGGAGAATATTATGATTACTCCATTCCTATTCATTTTTTGTCCACTTATGCAATAGATCTAACGATTGTCGTCTCCTACCCAATGATTCTTCCCTTTTTGGCAATTGAATGCATATCGCTTGGCTTGGTAAAAAATCTCCGTTCTGTGGTAACGTCACTTATTCCCGTGAGGTGACGAATGCGTTGCTCGATCGCGGACATCAGGTGAGCTTCTTTCATTTTGCCTCGGAGGATGGGGTCGCAGAACTGCCCGCGAATGGCGCTCAAGCCTCTTCGGAAGGCTGGCCGGATTGTCCAGAAGTGCCGATTCCTTGTTTGTATAAATCGACGATTTATACGATTCCGACGTTGAGTTCGTCTAAGGTTTTAGCGCGATCGCTCCATTCTTTGCAACCGGATCTGGTTCATGCGTCTTTAACTTTGTCTCCTCTGGATTTTTTGCTGCCGGAAATTTGCCAAGATTTAAATTTACCTTTGGTGGCGACCTTTCATCCAGCATTTGACCGCAAATTACGCAATTTTTCTTCGGGAACGCAACAACTCACCTATCAACTTTATGCCCCTGGTTTGGCAAATTATGATAAAACCATTGTGTTTTCCCAGATGCAGCGCGAGATTCTGATTAAACTGGGGGTTCCGGAATTCAAAGTGGTGGTGATTCCTAATGGGGTAGATGCCCTGAAATATTCCCCTGGCCCTTCTTCGATTAAGCAGCAATTGCAGGCAGAACGGTTATTTTTGTATCAAGGACGCATTGCTATTGAGAAAAATGTGGAGTCCTTGCTGAAGGCTTGGAGAATGGCAGATTTGGGGCTGGGGTGTAAGTTGGCGATCGTCGGTACTGGCCCTCTGCAAACTGCTCTCAGAGCTTCCTATGGAGCAGAACAGGGGATTGTTTGGTTAGGCTTTATTGGCGATGAGCAGCGTCGAATCGAAATTTTACGGGGCACAGATGTATTTATTTTGCCTTCTTTTGTTGAAGGGTTGTCTCTCTCTCTGTTGGAGTCCATGGCTTGCGGAACGGCTTGTCTGGCAACGGATGTGGGAGCTGATGGTGAGGTTTTGGAAAAGGGTGCAGGGGTGATTTTAAATGCGAATCGCGTAACGACTGAGTTGCAAACCTTACTTCCTTTGTTTCGAGATCATCCTGAATTAAGTATCATGCTGGGCCAAAAAGCACGTCAACGAGTATTAGAGCGCTATACGCTTAATCGTAATATTTCTCAGGTGGAACAGCTTTATGATGAAGTCATTGAACAGAGTAACGATGCATCTTACCGGAGCTTGGTCAATTAAGGGGACTCGAGAGCATCCGGATCGATATTTAACTGTCGGAGTTTTTCGCGTAATTGTTGTAAATTAGATTCAGCGCGATCGGCTCTTTCTCGCTCCAATTCCTTTTCCTGGCGTTCGCGATCGCGCTCTGATTCAGCAATATCAGCTCTTTCCTGTTGGCGATCTGCTCTTTCCTGCTCCTGCACTGCCAACTCTTCTGGCAACAATACCAAATTACCCTCAGCATCATAAAAGCGCAACCAAGGGGCATCTTCCTTCATCAATTCCCCATTCCAAGTTCCCAAGTACAATCCCAAACTCTCACACCACAGCCATCCGCGATCGTTGGGATTTATTTCATCATACTTGCGCCTTCCGCTTAAATTCCATCCCTGTAATGACTCAGAGTCAAAGGGATCGTAGATAAAATAATCGTTCGTTTTCCAGACTTTTTCATACAACTCTTTCTTCTGATTGCGGTCAACTTCTGCCGTCGAAGGTGACATCAATTCCACAATCACATCGGGATAGCGTCCTTGCTCTTCCCACAAGATCCAACTGCGGCGCTCAATTGTTCCATCTACATCTAATACCACAAAAAAATCCGGGCCGCGAAAGTCTTTGTTTCGGACTTGTGCGCTACTGTAGTAGACGAACATATTCCCACCCGTGTAATAATCATTGCGTTCTTGATACGCCTGATGCAAGGAAGCAATCAGAACATTCATGGCGATGCGATGGCGGTTGCTTTCCAAGGGTTCTCCGTCGTCGTAGGGTAAGTCGGTTGGCGGAAGGGGAATGACTTCTTGCTCTTGTGGTTCAGTCTGAGGTAATTGTTCGTCAATAAGTTGGACTGACATGGCTCTTTCCCTCAACACTCGGTTCTCACAGTATATCTAAATCGGTTGATTTTGGCGATCGCAGAGTGCAAGAAACCGAGTTGCTCAACCTTAACGGAATTTCTCTATCTCCCTAAGTTACAATCTCAGTATAGCGTTTCTCTCTTCTATGAGATACAGCTTGAAGCCTTCAACTCTAAGCCATACAAGCTATTGCCTATTCCCTATTGCCTATTCCCTAGAGCGAAGCGCTATAGTTCTATCAACACCGATTAATTATGCCTGTAAATTGGAAAGAACACATCGTCAGTACACCCGATATCCTGCGAGGGAAACCCAGAATCAGAGGAACTCGAATTCCTGCGAGTTTAGTTTTAGGGTATTTAGCTTCTAATTATACCATTGAATTGATTCTTGATGAATTTCCCGATCTGGTGCAAGAACAAATCTATGCCTGTCTGGATGAGGCGAATCATGAGTGAAACAAATGATAAGGACATTGACGCTATTTTGGCTGAAGGTACTTTAATTGATCAGGCGATTAAAAAAGCTGTTAATCGAGCAGTATGGGAACACAAACAACTCGGAAATCCAGTGGCAGCATGGAAGGATGGAAAAGTGGTGTGGATTGCACCAGAAGATCTAGATATTGATCTATCATCAACGGATTGAATCAAATTATCGCCGTTACTTGAATCGAGAAACCTGGTTTCTCATGCCGTTGTTTTAAAACAGCTTAGTAAAATCATCTTCATTTTCTGGAATTAAATATAAGCTGCAAATTCGTTCAACATTCTCCAATTCATCGGGTGTGACTTTATGTTTTTCACACCAACACTTAATACAGTCATTGTTTAGATTATCCACTTCATCATAATCAATAGGAGCCGTTGGAGTATCTTGATCGCAAGAAATTTTCCTTAATACTTCCACAACATCCGGTTCAGTTAAGTCTTTAGTTCTTGGATTATAAAACATTCCATAGTAGTTATTGTTGTATCGAATTAAAAGATATAATAAATGCTGCTGCCCTGAATAGGATTTACCACTAATCAAATCATCTGATAGAGTTTTAGCGTACTCTCGATTGATTTGCAGTTTTGCCGTATGTTCGTAGTAAGGAGAGATTTCTAAATCAGCTAAAGCATCTAGATCTAGCTCTCCCGATTTAATAGTTACTTCAGATGTCAATGCAGTAACATTTAACTCTTCAGTTTCAGCAGTTGTCAAGACAGGTAACTCAATGATTTTACTGGATTTTTCATGACGTGAAACTAGAGTTTGCCATCGCTTCTCTATGTCAATTAAATCTTGTTGAATACCCGTGAACTTGCCGAAATAACCAACACTTTTAGGAATAAAAGTATAAACCTCAATCATACGATGAGTATACCAAAATCGCAGAATACGCCCGGCTCTCTGAACAGGATTAATCGGAGTCCAGGCAATATCATAATTTATTACAATAGATGCATCTTGCATATTGACTCCTACACCTTGAGCATCAGTTGAGAGAAAAATATTATACTCTTCTAAGTTATCACCAATTATGTTATCATTTGATTGCGGCGCAAATTTTTTAATCATTTCTTCAATTTCATAACTATTTTTTAATTTATATTTTTGATCATCTTCACTTGGTTGAATCGTTGCTGCAATTTTTAGTTTAGAAAAAAAATGTTTGAGTTTTTTATACAAATAGACTACAGTCGGTCGTCTTTCACAAAAAATAATCACTTTTTTTTGTTCCTCTACTTTTCTATCAAAAACACGAAATAAGACTTCCAATAAACCACTGAACTTAGCATCTTCATAATTTGATTTTTCGAGTTTTTCGAGGATAGGTTTTAGAACTTTCTCTCTATCTTCACGAGGAATACAAAAGCAAATTTTTTCTAAGTTATAACTGTTTTCACCTTCAGGGGTATCCGCAATACTTTGTAAAATATCTTTGAGAGCTAATGGAGAACTTGCCCACGCTAATTTAACCAACCGATTAAATATATCTTTGAACATAGCATTTTTTTTGAATCTGGCATTTTTAGTGGCAACTTCAAAATAACCTTTAGCAATAATTTCAGTTAATTCTGACTCAAAAATCAAAGGAAATGTTACAGTATGAAGGGTAACATCAGGTACATAACGTTTTTCATTAGTAAACTGAATATACGTTCCCTGTTTATCTTGTTGCCCATAGTATTTAGCTACATGAGGGGTAGTTAACTGACTGACTACTGGAACCTGGATAAATTGATCGATGTCCTTAACATACCAAGCATTCGCATCTTTAGTTTCTGCCTCGAATAGATGTTGATGATCTGGACAGTTTTCCGTAAACCAATCAAATGGATATTGCCTTCTTTCAGCTTTATGAGGTAGAAGACACAATTGATGATTAAGATTGTCAATATCTGTGCCATAAGGAGAGCCTGTTAAATTTAAAACTTTCAAACCCCCTTTTTTAATAAACTCTCGAAGTCGTGTAAAAGCTCTGCGCTCTGGTGGATTTTTGATTAAATTGAACAAGTTTTGTTGAAATCGATTTCTGAATTCGTGACATTCATCAATAATCAGCATCCAACGTTGTTGTTCACAATCTTGTAATATTTGTTCAAATGTTTTCAAATTATGATCTCGTTGCGATGTTGTTCTATCAAATGTTTGTCGCACAAAATACTTACAGTGAAGTCCAGCTTTCATCATTTCTGTGTCCCAATTCCTACTAACAGTCTTTGGCCCAATAATCATCACATTATCGATTAAATCTTCTTCCTTAAGATGTATAGCTACATGAACGGCAATAACCGTTTTTCCTAGTCCAGTAGATGCAACAATCATTGAGCCATCAAAAGCTCGTATTTGTCGTAGTGTCTGTGCAATCATATCAATTTGATATGATACCGGTTTTTTATCATAACGAGTCTTGGGGGATTGTATATTTTCAAATGCCAACATGGTTTTTAAATAAATATCCCAAGGTGTGGCGAGTTGTAACCATCTCCGTAAAACATCTAGTAAATCTTCAGTGAGATCATGAGCATCGGCAAAATATCGATCAAATTGTTCAACTAGATATTCTATCTCTGCTATTTGATCCGTAACTAGACCCCCTTCCACTTGTTGAGTTAGTCCCTTAAAAGTCAAGTTTGAAGAAGATTGAATCGCGATTTTGGTATCGAAAATAAATAACTTATTGTGATGATCGGTTGATCTAGCATCGACAATTCCAAATTCATTGGACTCTATTTTATTAACCAGTTCAAGAACCGCTTTGCGTCGATCTCGATCTAACCCGGAACGCAACTCCTTCATGATTTCTTGAACTAAGGCTATTTTGGCTCGTTGTTCACCAGGATCTTCTAAACCAACTAAAATATAGGTTTTCTTATCTGTAGTGTAGCGACGGATCAAATTCCAGCCTTTAATGGTAAAAAAAGCTGTAGCAATCCGAATAGTATGATGGGTCTTTTGTAAGTGTTTGGTAATCCACTCTAAGGATTCACCCGATTCAAACCAACATAAGGGTTTTGTATTGGATGGAGTAAGTGTATTCATTTGATGCTGTAGTGGTAAGATATACACCCACTATAGCAATAATTTACTGTAATGGGTAACCACCCTTATCATGGAGATCAAACTTAAGGTTTAACGTTCGATCGCCACTCCCTATGAGATAATAGTAAGTTGGTCTAAATGGGAGCAACACAGAATGCGACTGTCACAAATGCTGTTTAATACGCTGCGAGATGACCCAGCAGAAGCAGAAATTCCCAGCCATAAGTTATTGGTTCGGGCAGGATATATTCGTCGAATTGGTAGCGGACTCTATGCTTATCTTCCCCTAATGTGGCGAGTTTTGCAAAAAGTCTCCCAAATTGTACGTGAGGAAATGAATGCTACGGGGGCCCAGGAATGCTTGCTTCCCCAATTGCAACCGTCAGATCTATGGCAAGAGTCGGGACGTTGGGAAACCTATACGAAAGCCGAAGGTATTATGTTTGCGTTGCAGGATCGGCAAAAGCGGGAGTTGGGGTTAGGGCCAACCCATGAGGAGGTGATTACGGCGATCGCCCGTGATATGATTCGTTCGTATCGGCAACTACCAGTTCATCTGTATCAAATTCAAACCAAGTTCCGCGATGAAATTCGTCCCCGGTTTGGCCTGATGCGGGGTCGGGAATTTATTATGAAGGATGGCTATTCGTTTCATACTAACCGGGACAGTTTGAAACAGACGTACCAGGATATGGATCGAGCCTATCGGAATATGCTGCGGCGATGTGGTCTGAAATTTCAGCCGGTACAAGCGGACTCTGGAGCTATTGGGGGCGGGGTTTCTCAAGAGTTTATGGTGTTGGCTGAGGCTGGAGAAGATGAGGTTCTCTACACCGAAGATAGCCAATATGCGGCCAATGTGGAAAAAGCGGTTTCTCTTCCCGCAGAAGTTCAACCTTCTCCGTTTACAGAGTATAAAAAGGTGGAAACGCCAAATACCAATACCATTGCTACGCTCTGCGAGGCGCTCGGTTGTGATGCCACCAATACGGTAAAAAATGTACTGTATCAGGCTGTTTATGATAATGGAATGACGGTCTTGGTGCTGGTTAATATTCGCGGTGACCAAGATGTAAATGAGGTAAAACTCTCCAATGAGTTAACTGCTCTAGCTCCAGAATACGGCGCGAAAGCAGTTTTGGCGCTCACCGTTCCCGATCCGGAAGCTCAGAGCAAATGGGCCGCGAAACCCTTACCGTTGGGGTATATCGATCCGGGTTTAGGAGATGAATATATTACTCAACAAGAGAATTTAGCGCCCAAGTTTTTGCGGTTGGTGGACAAAACAGCGGTGGAGTTGAAACATTTTGCCACAGGAGCCAATGAGACTGGTTATCATCTGATCGGCGCAAATTGGGGCGATCAGTTTGTTTTGCCCGATCGCATTGTGGATGTGCGTACTGCAAAAGCCGGCGATCGCGCCGTTCACGACCCGACGCAAATATTACAAACTGCCAGAGGCATTGAAGTCGGTCATATTTTCCAGTTGGGAACCAAGTATTCCCAGGCTATGAATGCCACGTTTACCAGCGAACAGGGGGAAGAATTGCCCTGTTATATGGGATGTTATGGGGTTGGAGTCTCTCGCCTCGCGCAAGCGGCCGTGGAACAGTCCTATGATAAGAATGGGATTATTTGGCCAGTGGCGATCGCGCCCTATACGGTCATCATCTGCGTTCCCAATATTACCGATAGTCAACAGATGGAAGTCGCCGAAAAGCTCTATCAAGACCTGCAAAAAGCTGGAATTGAGGTCTTACTTGATGACCGCAATGAGCGAGCTGGGGTAAAATTCAAGGATGCAGATTTAATCGGCATTCCCTATCGTTTGGTGACCGGCAGAGCCATCAAATCTGGTAAAGTTGAATGTGTAGAACGGGCAACCCTCGCTTCTGAAGAAGTCGCTATAGACGAAGTCATTTCGGTTCTCCAAAAGCGCATTCAAACTGCTTTAAACGCCTAAAAATTGCATAAGTGGGACATTTTCAAATGGGCACAGTACCATAGAGCAAGTTCGTCATTAGCTCAATGAAGAATTTCCTGGACTGTGCCTAATTGGTGCTAAGGAAAGGGCAAAACCTAGTATTCCCTATACTCTATTCCCTATTCCCTAATGGAACGCCGAGAACTAATTCAATTAATCGCTTTTATCCTTTTACCAGGGATATTATTTGCTCTACTCGATGGTTTAATTGCTGGTATTTTTGCAGGACTGGCAGGGGCGATAATGGGCTTTTCTTATACTTATCCGGCTTTAGGACTTTGGGTCTTTTTGATCTATATGCCCTTTGCTGGAACAGTTACCCATATGATTGCCAACAGTAACCCCCTATTTCATTTAGTCAAAGATTTATTTTATATTCCCGCTCTAATCTCGATTTTGATCCACGATCGCGACTATCTTAAACCTTTTTGGCAAAAAATTAAACCTCTATATATTCCTCTAATCACTTTAGTCTCGATCGCATTAGTTCACTTTTTTTGGATTAGCATTATTCGCGAAAGCTTCAATCCCACTCTAGGGAATCAAATGCTCATGGGAATTGTGGGTCTCAAGACCCTGTTCAGCTATATCCCCTTAATGCTTTGTGCCTATTATTTAATGTATAGTAAAAAAGAATTATCCTTTTTTCTGAGACTGCACACTGTTCTAATCTTAATTTGTTGTGCCCTAGGATTTATTCAATATTTACTGCTAACCAAAGGTATTTGCCCAGGAAGTAGACCCCTTTCAGGAGAATCTCTATATCGCGCTAGCCTACAAGCCCGTTGCTTTATCGGTGGAGCAGTTTTATATAATCCAAATGCCGGATTGGTTCGATTACCCGGTACATTTGTTGCGCCTTGGCAATGGGGATGGTTTTTAATTTCTGGTATGTTTTTCTTGTTTACTACTGATGTTGGAGATCCTCAAAAAAAATGGAAGCATATCAGTGTCTTTAGCACAGGATTGCTGATCATAATGGCTGTATTTTCCGGTCAAAGAATTGCTCTAGCATTAGTGCCAATTATCTTTATGATTTTACAGCTCTTAACGACCTCCAAGAAAAAACAATTACCCTTAAAATGGGGGGCGGCACTTGTCGCCAGCGCTGTGATTATTCAAACGATCAATCGGGTGGAACAGCGCATAGATAGCTTGGTAAATCGCTGGACAGTTTCCCCTCCCCTCGATTTTATGCGAGATCAATGGCAATCCGTTTGGAGTCAGCAAGAAGGGATTTGGGGAAAAGGGATTGGTGCGGCGACGAATGCAGCGCGAAAATTTGCCCCAACTCGATTAATTGAAACGTTCCATGCTAAGGTCCTTTATGAAATTGGCCCTTTGGGGTTACTTGCTTTTTTAGTGGTGGTTTCTATCTTGGTCTTTTTAACCTATAAAGCTTATCGTTCATTACAGAAGCCTAGCTGGAAAAAAATAGCGGTTTGTTTCTGGATTTTTATTCTGATTGTGAGCTATTTTCCTTATTATTATCCCCTAGATGTCGATCCAGTAGCGGTGTATTATTGGTTTATTGCAGGACTCTTACTCAAATTACCGGAAATAGAGGCTTCTTCAACATCTCTCTAACATACAATCCATCAATTTCTGGCCTTATGCATCAACCCTTTCAGTTTTCTATACAAGCCCAATGCTCCCAGACTCAAGCGAGAGCAGCTACCTTTTTGACTCCCCACGGAAAAGTAGAAACTCCTAGATTTATGCCTGTCGGCACGTTAGCAACGGTAAAAGCGCTAACGCCTGCACAACTGAAAGGGACAGGCGCTCAAATGGTTTTAGCCAATACCTATCATTTGCATCTACAACCGGGAGAAGATTTAATTGCTCGTGCTGGTGGTTTGCATCGGTTTATGGGATGGGATGGGCCAATGTTAACTGATTCTGGAGGATTTCAGGTTTTTAGTTTAGCCAGCTTGCGAACTATTCAGGAAGAGGGGGTAAAATTTCGATCGCCCAGAGATGGACGAATTATTCATCTTACTCCAGAAAAGGCGATCGCCATCCAAAATCAGCTCGGTGCAGATGTCATTATGGCGTTTGACGAATGTCCTCCCTATCCCGCCTCTAAAGAAGCCGTTATCGCTGCCACAGAGCGTACCTATCGATGGCTAAAACGCTGCATAGCTACCCATGATCGCTCCGAACAGGCGTTGTTTGGTATCGTTCAGGGGGGAGTATATGCTGACCTAAGAACCGCCGCAGCCGAGCAATTAGTAGACCTTAATTTACCCGGCTATGCTATTGGTGGCGTGAGTGTGGGTGAACCGGGAGATCTGATTAACCAAATTGTAAAGGTGACAGCTCCCCTACTTCCTACGGAAAAACCCCGCTATCTTATGGGAGTAGGAACCTATCAAGAAATGGTACAGGCGATCGCCGCTGGCATCGATCTATTTGATTGTGTTATTCCCACCCGGTTAGCCCGTCATGGGGCAGTATTCGTCCGGGGAGAGCGCTGGAATATTAAAAATGCCCAATTTCGAGAAGACTTTGCTCCCCTTGATGCTGAATGCCCCTGTTATACTTGTCAAAATTTTAGCCGTGCTTATTTGGGGCATTTATGGCGCTGTCGCGAACTGTTGGTGTATACGCTCCTGTCGATCCACAATATTACGGAACTGGTGCGTTTTACCGCACGCATTCGAGAGGCTATTTTAGGCGATCGCTTCCTCTCTGAATTTGGTCACTACCTTGCCCCTCCAGAAAGCCATCAGTACCATGAAAAGAGATAGCCCTTCAAACCTATGAAATACCTCTTGATGCCCCCTCTCTCACGGGAAAGGGGGTTGACGCAGAGGGGCTATACCTTACGCGATCCTCTCTAACCTCCTCAACTATAAATATGATAGTCACTGAATCAATTAATCCAAGAGCAACCATTCCTCCCCTAGAAAATGGCGACAAGCTCACTCGCACAGAATTTGAGCGCCGTTATTATGCCATGCCCGATCACAAAAAAGCCGAATTAATCGAAGGAATTGTTTATATGGCATCTCCCCTAAGAATTGAACAACACGGTGAACCCCATGCTCATATTATCGGCTGGCTCACTTTCTACAAAGCCTTTACTCCTAATCTACAATTAGGCGATAATTGTACCGTCCGTCTAGATGCTGACAATGAACCTCAACCTGACGCACTCCTGAGAATCAAAGAAGAGGGACAATCGACAATTAGTGAAGATGGTTATGTTGAAGGTGCGCCAGAATTAATTGTTGAAATTGCCGCCAGTAGTGTTTCCATTGACTTACATCAAAAACTCAATGTTTATCGTCGCAATCAAGTGCAAGAATATTTAATCTGGCGCGTCAATGACGGTGAACTCGATTGGTTCCGATTACAGAATGAACAATATATCAAACTTGAACCCAATGCAGACGGAATAATCTATTCTCAAGTTTTCCCTGGCTTGTGTTTAAATCAAGCTGCCCTATTATCCGGTGACTTAGCTCAGGTATTAGCCAGCTTACAAGTCGGATTAGCCACCCCTGAACATCAATCCTTTGTCGATCAATAAACTATCGCTTAACAGGTGATTAGGTAGAGAGTTTTGTCCTTTTTTTTGAACAGTACACTTTTAATAATAGGATAAAAACCCCCTATCTCCCTATCCCCTCACCTCCTCATCCCCCCATCTCCCCATCTCCCCATCCCCCCACCTTGACATTTTTGAAGGAAGAATGAAAACTCCCTGCTTCCCTATTCCCTGGTGCGGCAGTATATGTTAATATTTTTTTCAATTCTGAAAATCATGCCCCGTACTGTTGGAGAGGAAAACACACTTATGGAAGCAGCACTGCTGTTGGCAAAATTACCTGAAGCCTATTCAGCCTTTAGCCCACTAATCGATGTTTTGCCTGTAATTCCTATCTTTTTCTTACTGCTGGCCTTTGTTTGGCAAGCAGCAGTTGGGTTTAAATAGAGTTTAAGATAAATGTAACATCAGAAACATTTATTTCCCTAGAGACAGGTTTTAAGCCTGTCTCATTTTTATGCATCTAGCGTTTGCCAAGGGTATTTTGGAAAGCGGGACGTTCGGATAAACGCTGGATGTACTCCGTAACGGCTGGATACTCACTCAAATCAAGCTTGAGCATCACAGGCATATAGAAGAGAAGCGATCCGACTGCGACATCCGCTACGGTAAGCCGATCGCCGAGTAAAAACGGTTGAGCTTGTAGACGTTGATTCAGGGGAGGCATAAAATCCGCTAAGGCGCGATCGCGGGATGCTTCAATAAACACCCCTGGGCCCAAACTAGCATTGGCAAAGACCACCCACTGGTTCATCTGTGCGATCTCTTGCACCGATCCCTGAGCATTGCCATACTGGAGAGCCAGATACATTAAAATTGCCCCAGATTCCCAAATGGTAAAATCGCCATCTACGAGGGCAGGAACTTTCCCCATGGGATGAATTGCCAAATAGTCCGGTTTCTTATGTTCTTGCCCTTGGATGTCCACAGCAATCAATTCATAGGGAACACCCAGTTCCTCTAAATACCACTGAACTAAAGTTCCACGAGTTCGCGGGCCACCATAGAGTTTGATCATTCCTTAAAGCACCTTATGGGTATGTTCATGTTGTTTTACATTATCTTCTGTGCGAACCACATTCGTCATATTTAAAACTCGTTTGCGCTCCGTGGAAAAGTTAAAATCCTGATGACAAGTGCCGATGGGAATTTTAGTTTTAACACGTTCATGACTGGGAACCTTATAACTGCGAACAGCGGCGATCGCCCGTTCTACAAACTCGTCACAGAACTGGGGCTTCTCTGGGAACTCGGTCGGTTTTTGGGGGGTCTGGTGGATCAGTACCGTACCTAATGTGGTTCCTAAGGCCATTTCATAGGAGGTGGGAATTCCCTTAAATAAAGCTTCTAGAGCGGCTGAAGGGATCGGTTCTATTACTTTAACCGGATAGACCTCTCCATCTTCCTTAATAAAGCAAGTGGCCAAGCCAACGACTAAATAATCATCCCCGGATACATCGGGGGCATTGGGATAGGTTTGTTCAGCAGTCATAAGGGTGAGGAATATAAATCAATGGATCGGATATCAACCTAACTAGGAGGAAGCAAGAGTTTAAGCGCTCTCCCAAACCGAAAGTAACAGAGACCTCGATCGGCGCACCCCGCTATTCCATATGTTGCATCTTACCATTAGCCACCTGAGTAACTGGTACATTCGCGCTTTTTCCATCAGGATTTCCCCCTTACAGTGAAGGTATCAAAGATAAAGTACAGTCAGTCATTGAGGTACAGTTCATGGGCATCAATCTTTCTACTTCTAGTGTTGATTCTTTCGGAGGTTTATATCCAAGGCAACCTCAACCGAAAACAGAAAGCCCCCCCGTTAATCGAAAATTGAGCCAACAAGCCAAAGTTCGCTTAGAACAAGGGGACTATTTAGGTGCTATTGACCTGTTAACTTGTCTAATTGAATCCGATCCTATTTGTGCCGATCACTACAATAATCGCGGATATGCCTATTTTCAGGATGGAGAGGTGGAACTGGCGATCGCCGACTATAGCCAAGCGATCCAACTGAATCCTACGCTCGATCGAGCGTATAATAATCGTGCCAATGCCTACGCTCGCCTAGGAGATCTCTACGCTGCTCTGCTCGACTACGATCAAACGTTAGATTTAAATCCCTTAAAAATCCAAGCTTGGATTAACCGAGGAATTACCTTTAGGCAACTTCAGATTTATGAACTTGCTCTCGATAACCTGGACTTTGCCCTGCGTCTGGGTCGTCTAGAAGGCTATATTTACGCCGAACGGGGACGCACCTATCATCTTATGGGAGATTGGAATTGGGCGATCTCCGACTACCAAAGAGCGATCGACCACTTCCAAAATACTCCTCAGCTCTCAGGAGCCGAACAACGCCAATATCAACGGGTTCTGCATTGGAAAGATCAACTCCTCAAACCCCTTGCAGATTAAGGAGTTTCCAGAATGAGTTATCGATCTACCCGTTCCTTTTTCCAAACCACAGAACGTCTTTGCGGATCGATCCGATGACTTTGTTCAGCCATCACTTGCTTCGCTTGCTCAGGATCGAAAGATCGGTCAAAATCTTGTTGTAGTTGAGTGACCCGGTCTTGAGTTTGCTGAACTTGAATCTCGACAATTTCTAACTTTTCTTCTACTGACCGATGATAGGGAATCAGGCGCATCACTGCCCCAGTTGCGACCACGACCAAAACCAGATTAACACTTAACTTCATCATTGTTTCCCAGGCGATCGCCGCAGCTAAGGGAGAGGAGCGACGACGCGATCGTTGGCGCTGGTTCCGCATCCGACGACGATCCAATGGATTAACGGAATGAGGGGGTCTCTGGGGGGTTGGCTCACTAGCAAGCATGGGCGTTTTAGAGGATTACAGCGCAACAAAAATTTATGCCCTGATAATACACCTTAGAGTTAACCCTAACCGCCCATTCTCAAAAGTTTTTTCCGTATTCCCCCCAGAATTCTCAAAGACCCTTGATTAACAGGGACTTCAACCTTACTTATACAGTTCGGTAGAGAGGCGGAAAGCTAAGATTCCTGGGATTAAAGCCAGAACTAGAGCCACAAATACTTGAGTATCTGATAAAGCCATGATCAAGAACTCCTGTTAAACATAGGTTTGTTCAACACTGTTGCTTAAATTGCCCTCTAGGGGAATAGGTTTGTTACATACCGTAACATTTAGCCGGCATCCCTGTCTTTAAGCAGGGAATTTTCATTCTCACCTGGAAAATGGCAAGGTGGGGGGATGAGGGGATAGGGAGATAGGGGGTTTTTATCCTATTATTAAACGTTAACTACAGTATGAATATTAACGTCGCTCCAACAAAGAACCACGGATGTTACGCCAAGAGCAACGCGCTTAAGGGTGCGAGTCACTGCATTAATCCCAGATTTGTTGGTTAACATGGATTTATTCTCCTAATTATTTTCAGTTCCAGAGCGGGGGGTTGAGTCAGTAAAATCCCTCTCTGGATGGACTTAGGAGGCTGTTAAAGTTCGGTTTCTGGGAATTTCCCGTCGGGATTTTCCCAGAAGCTTATTATCTCTCCTATAAATTCCTCTATTTTTTGAGGACAATTTTATCCAAATTAGCAAAAATTGTAATAATTGTTTACCAGAAGGAAGTGCGATAGGACTATGGTTCAACTGCAATCCCAACAAGTCAAGTCTCCATCGTCGGATCAGCGTATTGTCCATCCTGGAATTACTTGGGAGCAATTCAAACTTCTTCAGTCTGGATTTGGCGATCGCCGTAATCTGCGGCTTTTTTACACCCAAAATACCGTAGAAATTCTCACACCGGGACGAGAACACGAGTTTTTCAGTCGCTTAATTGGATTTCTGATTGGGTTATTTTGTCTGGAAATGGGCATTGAATTTGAACCCCTTGGCTCGACTACGCAGGAGCGCGAAGGTACAGTTTCCGCTGAACCGGACGAATCCTATTGTTTCAGTACATCTAAGCCTAGCCCAGATTTAGTCATCGAAGTCATCTTTACCAGTGGCAGCCCCAACAAACTGCAACGCTACCGCCTCCTAGGTATTCCAGAAGTATGGTTTTGGGAAGATGGTGTATTTAGCCTCTATCGACTGCGAGGGGAAAATTACAGTCAAATTTCCCGCAGTGAAATCCCGGAACTAATCGACTTGGATATAGAACTGCTCACTCGCTGCGTTTTGATGGCACAAACGTCACGCTTAGAAGCTGCAAATGAGTTTCGCAGATGGATGAAAAAATGAAATAATTAATAATTATTAATGGGGTTTGTAGGGGCGGGTTTAACCCAAATTTAGGCTACCCACCAATCAATTCCCAAAACCCGCCCCACCTCCTAGGGATACCCACCAACCCAATTTCTTGCCACTGCGAAGGGTTGGAGGGCAGGTTTACAACAGTTATCGGTGGGCATTGAAGATGTTGGTAAACCTACCCCTACGGTTTTTGGGATTAAGAAATCAGATTTCTGGCCACGAATCACCCTACAGCATACTCAGTAAACTGTCGTTTAAATGGAGAATGAAAACCAATGACAATATCCGTTTTCGGCACTCCTAAATCGTGCAATTCTTGACCCACATCATATTCTGTCCCATTGTGCTGTATCCAAACTTTTTCGTCTTTAATATCAAAATGTAAAATAGAGCTATAAATCCGGTAATCCCCTATCCAACCCACATGAAAAAGCTGGTAATGATCTCTAACTGGATCGAAAATTAATTGTGTGTCTACTCCGTCTTCTGGATCGGCACTGAAATGAGCATAGGTTTCTAAGAGGTGCTGAATAGCTTGGATTATTAGCTGGTGTGATAGGGTTTGCTCTATGATATGATACTCAAAATAAACCCATTCTCTATTCTATATTCCCCATTACTATGAACGATATATTTAAAGGATTTGAAGACCTATTAGAACTCGCCAAACGGCTAGAAGAAAAAGCGGAAAAAGGAGAATTGAAAACCGATATTCAAGTTCGCTCCTTGAGCAATATTCCCCAGGGTGGCAATATTCCCAAACGCAGTCCTAGTAAACCCTCTCCAGAGGTGATTGTCACGCCACCGCCATCGGGAACTGAGGAAAAAACGCCAAAAGCGCCAAATTCTAGCAACTTATCCTTAAACCAAATTGGTGGTTTAGAAGAAGTGAAACAGGAATTACAAGAACTGGTGGAGTTGCCCCTCAAACGTCCTGAATTACTGGCGCAATTGGGGCTAGAACCGACGCGGGGAGTGTTGTTAGTGGGGCCCCCTGGCACGGGAAAAACTCTCATGGCTCGCTCTCTGGCTGCTGAATTAGGGGTGAATTATATCGCCATTACGGGGCCGGAAATTATGGGTAAATATTATGGAGAATCAGAAGGTCGATTAAGGGATTTATTTGAGAAAGCAGCGCGTAATGCGCCTTGCCTGATTTTTATTGATGAAATTGATAGTTTAGCGCCCGATCGCTCCCAAGTAGAAGGAGAAGTGGAAAAGCGGGTTGTCGGCCAGTTATTGGGCTTGATGGATGGCTTTTCAGTTAGGGATTCTGTGGTGATTTTAGCCGCCACGAACCTGCCGAACCGCCTCGATCCTGCTTTGCGACGGCCGGGAAGATTCGATCGCGAAATTGTGTTTCGAGTCCCCAGAATAGAGGAACGGGGGCAGATTCTAGAAATTCTCACCCAAGGAATGCCGTTAGAGTCTGGGGTGGATTTGGAGGCGATCGCCGCCCGCTCCGTCGGATTTGTGGGTGCAGACTTAAAAGCATTGTGTCAAAAAGCAGCCCATCATGCCCTGCGTCGCCAAGTGCCGACTCCAGACACCCAACCGACTGCTCCATTAACCATTAATTCAAATGATTTTGAGCAAGCGCTAAGTACTATTAAACCGGCGGTTTTGCGATCGGTGGAAGTGGAATCTCCCCAAGTCGCTTGGGACGATATTGGCGGGTTAGAGGAGACCAAACAACTATTGCAAGAGTCCGTCGAGGGGCAATTGCTCTATCCAGAACTGTATCAAAAAACGCAAGCGAAAGCGCCCAAAGGCATATTACTCATGGGAGAACCAGGAACGGGTAAAACCCTGTTGGCTAAGGCGATCGCCTCCCAAGCACAGGCGAACTTTATCGCCATTTCCGGGCCAGAGCTGCTCAGTCGTTGGGTCGGAGCCTCAGAACAAGCCGTGCGGGAACTGTTTGCCAAAGCCAGACAAGCGGCTCCTTGCGTCATTTTCATTGATGAAATCGATACCCTAGCGCCCGCACGAGGTCAGTATAGCGGTGATTCTGGAGTGGGCGATCGCGTGGTGGGGCAACTTTTGACCGAAATTGACGGGTTATCGGCTGCCAAAAACCTGATTCTGATTGCAGCAACCAATCGTCCCGAGGCGATCGATCCCGCTCTCCTGCGTTCCGGTCGTCTCGATCTGCAACTGAAAATCGACCTTCCCGATACCCCCAGTCGCCTCGCCATTCTCCAAGTCCACAACCAAGACCGTCCCCTTTCCGGTATTGACCTCTCCCACTACGCCGAACTTACCCTCGGATGGAGTGGCGCAGATCTGGCTCTTCTGAGCAACCAAGCCGCCCTCCAAGCGATCCGCCGTTTCCGCACCCTAAACCAACCCGTTAGCGAACTCTATATTACCAGCGACGACTTCCAGCAAGCCTACACCGAACTCAAAACCCTGCGAGGACTATAGGTTATGGGCGATCGATCTGCTGATCCAAAACTCAGTAATCTGGTATGGAAAGAATACTCACTGTTAGTTTGATGCTATACTTCAGAATCAAAATTACAGAAAATTTCTGGGTTGTAACCGTCCATTTGAGAGGCAACAAATAGATGACTGCATCAACAGTATCGCCAACATTACTCAGCCCTTTTAGCTTACGAGGATTGCCTCTAAAAAATCGCATAATCATGGCCCCTATGACTCGCGGGCGTGCAGGTTCAGAACGCATTCCCAACGATTTGATGGCTGAATATTATGCTCAACGGGCCTCTGCGGGTTTAATTATAACCGAGGCAACCGTTATTTCTCAACAAGCCAATGGATGGGTAAATTCACCTGGGATTTACTCAGACGAACAAACCGAAGGCTGGAAACAAGTGGTTGAGGCCGTTCATGCTCAAGGAGGACTAATTTTTCTACAATTTTGGCATTGCGGACGAGCCTCCCATAGTAGTTTTCAGGAAAACGGTCAATTACCCGTTGCCCCTTCAGCTATTAAACTCAATGGAGAGTACGTTCATACTCCGATTGGCAAACAACCTTACGAAACCCCCCGCGCTTTAGAAACTGAGGAAATTCCCCTAATTGTAGAAGACTATCGTCGAGCAGCAGAACGCGCTCAAGAGGCGGGATTTGATGGGGTAGAAATTCACGGTGCGAATGGCTATTTAATCGATCAATTTCTGCAATCTAAAACCAACCATCGGACTGATAGGTATGGTGGGAGTGTGGAAAACCGATATCGCTTTCTCAAAGAAATTGTTGAATCCGTTCTCACCGTTTGGTCGCCAGATCGAGTAGGGGTCAGACTCGCCCCCAATGGGAATTTTAATGATATGGGGTCGCCAGACTTTCGAGAAAACTTTCTGTACATCGCTCAACAGTTAGATGTTTACCGATTAGCTTACCTCCATGTAATGGATGGTTTAGGCTTTGGTTTTCACGAATTAGGAGAACCGATGACGTTGGCAGAATTTCGAGAAGTATTTACAGCACCGCTAATGGGAAATTGTGGGTATACTCAAGAAACTGCTGAATTGGCAATAAAAGAAGGAAATGCCGATTTAATTGCCTTTGGGCGACCATTTATTAGTAATCCCGATTTAGTAGACCGTTTTGCTAATAGCTGGCCGCTGAATCCCGAAGCAGAGATGAACATTTGGTTTTCATTTGACCGAGAAGGTTATACGGACTTTCCAAACTATAGTCAATGACCCAATTTTCTCTATATGCTCTAACTGATTTCATCTAACTTGCGCCGTACCTCTTGAATATCCTGCCACATTAACCATTTCGGCTTTCCTGGTTCGCGGGAGGGATTTCGCAGTAAATAAGCGGGGTGAAAAATAGGCATACAGAAGCGTCCTTCCCAGTCAAACCACTGACCGCGAATTTTAGTAATTCCTCGTTTATCTGCTAAGATCCCTTGAACGGCGGTGGCACCGGTCAATAAAATGATTTTCGGATTCACTAAGCGGATTTGTTCTAATAAATAAGGCTTACAAGCGTCTATTTCTGAGGACGTGGGTTTACGATTTCCTGGAGGGCGACATTTATTGACATTGCAAATATAAACATCACGCTCGCTATCTAATTTTACCGAAGCTAAAATTTTATCGAGTAACTGACCGGATTTCCCCACAAAGGGTAATCCTTGTTCATCTTCATTTTGTCCAGGCGCTTCTCCCACAATCATCAAGCTAGCTTTGGGATTTCCCCGGTGAATCACTACATGGGTACGGTTTTGTCCTAATTCGCAGCGCTGACACTGTTGGCAATGTTCGGTTAGGGTTTCTAAGGTTTCATAGGTTCCTGGAGGAATGGGAATTTTGGGATCTTTGGGAATTAATTCTAGGGAAGAAAATTCGGAATTGCCGGCAATACTTGAGTCATCGAATAGATTAAGTTGATCGGAATTAGACATTTCAATGAATAATGAATAATGAATAATGAATAACTAACAAGGTTTGGCATCTCCTACTGGAGACGGATTCGCTTCCCAAGGGATGAGGTGCCCTACTCGATTGTTTCATCTAATTTGATACATTATATTTTGTTGGTAGTGAGGGCTTTAGCCCTCTCCAGTTAGGCTTTAAAGCACTCTTCGTGCTTACTACAAACAAAGTCCTATTTTAGATGAAACAATCCACTACGGGCTACTATTCCCTATTCCCTCACCTTCTGCAAGAAGTCTATTCGTCTTTGCCTAGGATACTGGCTAAGAGGGCTTTTTGGGCGTGCATTCGGTTTTCTGCCTGATCCCATAAGCGAGATTGGGAGCATTCCATCACTTCATCGGTAATTTCTTCACCACGATGGGCGGGTAAACAATGGAGTACAATGGCTTCGGGATCGGCTAATTTTAATAACTCTGTATTCACCTGATAAGGTTTGAAGAGGGGAATCCGTTCTCTGGCTTCTTTTTCTTGACCCATACTTGCCCAAACATCAGTATATAAAGCATGACATCCTTTGGCCGCTTCTTGGGCATTGTGGGTAACAATCACTTCTGTTTTACCACCCGCAAATTCTTTGGCTTTGGCGACAATGTTCGAGTTGGGTTCATATTCAGCCGAAGGGACAGCAATGCGTACATTCATGCCCATCATCGCACAGCCGAGTAAGAGGGAATTGGCAACATTATTGCCATCGCCAAAATAGGATAAGGTTTTACCTTCGCAACTGCCAAAACATTCTTGAATGGTGAGTAAATCAGCGAAAATTTGGCAAGGATGCTCTAAATCAGTGAGCGCGTTGATGACAGGAATACCAGAAAATTGGGCATAGTCTTCTAATTCTTTTTGTTCAAAGGTACGAATGGCTAAAATATCTAAATACCGGCCCAAAACTCTGGCTGTATCGGTAACGGGTTCGCCACGACTGACTTGGGTGACACTGGGATTGAGGTCAATGACTTGACCGCCCAGTTGATACATAGCAACGCTAAAGCTGACGCGGGTACGGGTTGAAGCTTTACTAAATAAAAGTCCAAGAATTTTACGGCAAGTCCAACTGATGTCTCCTGATTTGAGTTGGGCGGCAAAGGTTAATAGATCGTGCAGTTCGGTAACAGTTAAATCGGCAACGCTTAATAAGTTTCTTCCTTTTAAGGCTTCCATGAAGGTCTCCACAAAACGATAGTATACAAGGAATGGGGAATGGGGAATAGGGAATTAGGGAATGGGGAATTAGGGAATGGGGAATAGGAGATCTCCGCGTCTCCCCATCTCCCCATTCTCCTATTACCCATTTTGAGGTAACCAATCTTTGAGAGTCATGCCACCTAAAACAGCAGCTAGGATGATTAAGGCTCCAATACCAATGGGACTGGGAACCCAAAAAATGACTTCTAAGTGATTGATTTCTCCGGCCTCAAGTGTCCAAATTAATTGATGATTTTCGGGGTCTGAGACGGGAGTGAGGCTATTTTCAGCTTCGGTAATGGGTTGAGCACCCCAAGGGGTGGTAAGGGCAAATTCTAGATTGAATAGGGAACCGGGACTGACGAGAACATTGCCTTCGGAGGAGAGAACGGCGAGCGATCGCAAATCCACATCCATTTCTAGACGGTTGCGAATGGCAATCCAAAAGTTATTTTGAGTAATGTTGAGTTCCGAGGTGAGTTGGGGTAGGGTTTCATCCTCTGTTTGGGTTTGGAGATTAGTGGGGTTAAAAAACTCATTAAACTTGGAGGTTAAGTCTGCACCATTATAAAAGGGAATGGTGACAAGCAGTTCCCGGTCAGAAATCCGTTGGGTTTTGCCTCGCAATTTTCGGGTACGCTCTTGCAAGCTTTCTAACCATTGTTCGGCTACCACTTGACTGAAATCGTGCAGGCGATCGGAAATTTGCACCCGTTGCACCATTTCTCCATAGGTTTGGCTTTGAAAATTGACCCCCACATCATACTTAACGCATCCTGTGAGGGCGATCGCCAAGATTAAATATAACGGCCAGAAAATCCGAACCCTAGATCGATGTTTTCCCATGATTTTGGTCTATCTCGTGTTGGCTGCCTTCCTATTATCCCTCTATCCGAAGCCAATCCACCCGCCAATAATTAAGGCGATCGCCACTAAAGCCACCCAAAGAAACCGATTATCTTCTGTTTCTACGGAGGACAAATCCACGGGTTCTAACTCCTCTTTGGACTTTGGAGGCTTAACCTGGGTGCTTCCTGTTCCTCGACGATAGGAGAGATCGCTATCCTCCATGGCGGATAAATCGGGAATCGTAGTATTCCATTCCGAACGGCGATTGAGCTGGGGAGCCTTCAAAATCTCTAATAACCGGCGTGCTTGTTTGCGAGTGTGCCAATCGGGATGATTGTCCAGGGTTTCACATAAAGATAAGGCTTCGTCGCGCTTTCCGGCTGCTTCATAGGCGGTGACTAACCAAATCTGCACCTCACCTCCCAAGGCAGAAGAGCCAGCCACTTGCCCCTTGGCAGCTTCTAAATCGGCGATCGCCTCCCGATAGTCCCCACGCTCAAAGGCTTGTTTCCCTCTTTCTAACCGTTCCATTCTTCCCTCCTAAGCCACAATCATCGAACCAATTCCAGCATCAGTTAGCACTTCCAACAGTAGGGAATGGGGAACCCGGCCATCAATAACATGGGTTGCTCTGACTCCTTGAGCTAAACTTCGGACACAACATTGCACTTTTGGAATCATTCCTCCGGCGACAATTCCCACCTCAATGAGATTGCGAGCTTCCTGAATATCTAGGCTATGGATCAGGGTTGAGGGGTCTTTATAGTTTCTCAAAATACCGGCTGTATCGGTTAACAAGATCAGTTTTTCCGCCGATAAGGACGCAGCCAATTCTCCAGCTACGGTATCGGCATTAATGTTATAGGCTTGTCCTTGGGGATCGCAGGCGACACTAGAGATTACGGGAATATAACCATTTTCCAACAATGGCTTCAGAACTTTGGTGTTGATACTGCTCACTTCTCCCACAAATCCAATCCCTTCTTGACCCTGGGGGCGAGCGGTAATCAAGTTACCATCTTTACCGCACAGCCCGATCGCCTGGCCCCCAGCTTGATTAATTAAGGAGACAATTTCCTTATTCACCCGACCGACTAACACCATTTCTACTACATCCATCGTCGGTGCATCAGTTACGCGTAGTCCATTCTTGAATTGGGGTTCAATGCCTAATTTGCCCAGCCAGGTGTTAATTTCCGGCCCTCCCCCATGGACTAGCACCGGACGCACTCCCACACAGGAAAGAAACACAATATCGCGCATGACTTGGTCTTTGAGGGTGCTATCTTTCATCGCTGCTCCCCCGTATTTAATCACGACCGTCCGACCGGCAAATTTCTGGATATAGGGGAGAGCTTCACTTAAGACACGAACGCGAGTGGGTTCATCTAGATGGTCAGTTACTGCTGTAGACATGAATAGATTCCTTGATTTAACAAAGGTCTGATTGTGGATGAAAGCCGAGTGGCTCAACTGTTAATTGTGAATTGGCTAACAATATAGGTAATGATACAGCAACAACTAGCAGCTAATTTAGGTGATGATACAGGTTGGAGAGACCAAAACTTAAGATTTACAATAAGAACATAGATAATCACTTCTGAAAAGAATGAAGTTACACTGATGACCGTTGAATTGTTTCGCTATGGCAAAGAGGAATTTGCTCGACGGGGTAATGAGATTTATCAATCTCATGTGCGTCCTCAAGTTAAGGAAGGTAATGAGGGTAGAATTGTGGCGATCGATCTCGAAACCGGGGCGTTTGAACTAGCTGATGATACGATGACGGCTTCGGATCGATTAATGGAACGATACCCAGATGCACAAATCTGGTGCGTTCGCATTGGATACAGGGGCGTTCATCGCTTTGGAGTAGGTCGCTTACTATAACATCATGATGCAGGGAATAGTCAATCGCAATTGTGAGGCAACACTCCGGCTAGTGGTGGGTAATGTAAGTTCACAAAGGCAAGTCATTGATGCTGTGATTGATACAGGTTTCACTGGTTTTCTGACTTTGCCTGTATCGGTGCTGACTGATCTCCAACTCAGGGCTTACAGGCGGGAAGAAGGCACTTTAGGCGATGGAAGCACTTGTGTTTTTGATGTTTATCGTGGTTTTGTAAATTGGATAGTTCAAACTAATCGAACCTAAACCCTACAACTCAATCACCTTGTAAAAATGGAATGGGAAGCGGCGATCCAATATTCTCAAAAAATTCCAATCCGAACCTAATCATAGCGATTAAACTATGAATTAGTTTTTATAATTGTGAACAGAATCGGATTTCAAAATCCGAGGGAGTTGGCTTAGAACGGTATCGGCTACTTGTTTGGGGGACTCAGCTCCAGTGAGCGTTAGATGTAAATCGGCTTGTGCATAGAGATCTTGACGGCGATCGCACAACGTCTGTAAAGTCTCCAGGGGATTGGCCGTTTTTAATAGGGGACGAGTATCATCGGTTTTTAGGCGATCGTAGAGGATTTGTACCGGAACATCAAGCCAAACCACAATCCCATGGCGCAAATAGCCCCAATTCTCCGGTTTTAGGATAATACCGCCACCCGTCGAAATCACAGAGCGCACTTGAGCAGATAATTGGGCTAGTACCTGGGTTTCGAGTTGCCGAAAGCCTTCCTCTCCCTGAGTGGCGAACAATTGGGGAATCTTAGTACCTGCCACTCGTTCAATCAACGTATCCGTATCAAAAAAACGATAATCGAGCTGTTTAGCTAAACCCTGGCCCACTGTAGTTTTACCAGCCCCCATCATACCCACGAGGAAAAGGCTACAGTGTTTAAGGGTGTTGTTCATGGCTCAAAGGATTAACAATTAACGATATAAGAATGATACAGCCAATCCTTAAACTATTATGCACAGCCATAACATTCTGCATCGCGAAACGATTCTTAATTCAGCCGAAGTGATTTATGTATAGCAAAGAAAGGGAGAGTTAGGACTCACACAGAACTGTCCCATCAGCCTATAACAAGGGGCTTAGAGCCAATTGCCCAACTCTTTCTCTGCTATAGCAGCAGAAGGGAGAGTTAGGACACTTTCTATTGCTTTCGTGCCTATTGCCTCAAACAATACTGTCCTAACTTAACGAGTTGATTGCTATAAGCCATGCATGCATATTTGCTTTCAATATGCGCCTTGCGAATAAGTTAGCTCATAACTGTGAGAATAGACCTCAAAAATCAAGCCAAAGGGGTCTTCTACATAAACCATTCTGTAAGGCTTTTCCCCAGGATAGTACTCACGGATGGGCATTCTTTGCTTACCACCATGAGCAACTATTTTTTCTACAAGACCTTCTATATCTGGATCTTGTACGCAAAAATGAAATGTACTTGTTTTCCAGTACTCGAAGTCCGTGGGTTTTTCATTATTGTTGAACTCAAACATCTCTACGCCAATTCTGTCACCAGTAGACATATGGGCAATTTTGAAAGATCCCCAGCCAGTCCCAAAGACATCAATACACATCTGACCTATAGGTGTTTCAGACTCTTCAGTAATGAGAGTCGGTTTCATAATCAAATACCAACCCATCACAGCGCTATAAAACTCAACTGCTTTCTCTACATCAGGAACAGAAATCCCAATATGTGAAAAAGCTCTTGGATAGTTACTCATGGTATTTCTCCCCTAAGAAGGTTCACTCTACATTAGCCCACCCGCACAAGATACAGCACTTTGCTTGCATTTCATAACGCAAGCTTGAATCCTCTTTCTCCATGTACCACAACCCTATTCCCTATTCCCCAGCGCAAAGCGCTGTATTACTTTACGGCGCGTGGCACTCTAAACCCAATCTTGATCTTCTGAAGGGTTGGAATCTTGAGTATCCCAGTCAGTTGTGTCTTTCTCTTTCTTTGGAGCGGAAGGAGGAGTAGGAGGGGGTGCAGATGCTCCATAAGGGGGAATAATCACCCGATAGTCGGCATCATAAACGGTGTCCTTCGGTTTTTCGATAGGGCGCTCTGGAGGTTTTGAGACACTACGATAAGTATTCTGGCTGTCTTGTTCTCCATTACCCCAAGTTACTGGATTAGGGCGCTCTTCTTCCCATTCCTTGGGGGGTTTAGGGGTTTGTTCCCAATCGTCTTCTGAATTAACAGAGCGTTTAGATTTAGAGAAGAAATTCTTACCTGGAGAGCGGTTCCTTTCCTGTGGAGATGAACCGCTCTGGTCACTTCGACTACGATCACTTCGACTGCCATCAGTGACCGGGTTCGAGGCGATGTTGGTCTTACGGGTTGAATCGGTTTCTGGCTCGTCTGTATATTCGCTCACTCCATCAGCGCTTTGTAAAATGATGGTAATCAGGCGAGAGCTGATGAGTCCCAGGGTAAAGGCAATAAAGAGCCAAATGCCCAGGGGCAGAGAGGGTAACTTCCCTCCCAAAAACACCACGGACATTGAGGGGGTCAGATTTTGCGCTACGGCAACAAGACCGATCCCTAGAACTCCCAATAGCACATTTTTTTGATTCATCTGCCTATTTTAACCCGCCCTGCCAACGGTTGAGAGGAACGCAATCAATACCAAATTGATCGAGTGCCCTCGCGACCACAAAATCAACTAAGTCCTCAATGGTTTGAGGGTTATGATACCAAGCAGGAATCGCGGGTACAACTTGAACCCCAATTTCAGCTAAGGTGGTTAAGTTCCGCAGGTGGATGACGCTTAAGGGAGTTTCCCTAGGAACGATCACCAGTTTTCGTCCTTCTTTGAGCTGCACATCGGCCGCTCTTTCTAGTAAATCGGAACTTAATCCGACTGCTAGTTTAGCGACTGTGGACATACTACAGGGGATCACTAACATACCCTGAGTTCGGAAGGAGCCACTGGCGATCGCCGCCCCCACATTTTGCCAAGGATGACAGATTAATTGTCCCTTGTCCATTTCTCCGGCTTGTTCTCGCCAAAATTGACTTTGTTTTTGCCCGTCTCCAGGCATAGTAATCCGTTGTTCGGCTTGCCAAACTTGATACGTCGCTTTGGAAGCGACTAACTCAATGGTGTATTCTGCCGCTAATAGGTACTTAAGGGCGCGGACAGCATAGATGAGGCCAGAGGCCCCAGAGACCCCCAGGATTAAGGGTAAATTCATGATTTTAAGATGGGGGATGGGGGGATATTCTAGACGCGGGGACGCGGAGATGGGAGAGGAGGATAGGGAGGTTAAAATCCTATTCTCTATTACCCATTACCCATTCCCTAGTTATAGTAATCGTCGTCTTCTTCGTCCTCATCATCAAAGGTATCAGGGCTATAGCTACCGCCACTAATGGCGACTAAGTCGATTTGTTGACGATAGTAGTCTACACTCTTGACTTGGACTTCGACGCGATCGCCTAAGCGATAGTGATTGCGATTTTTACGCCCAATCAGCATTTGTTGACGACTGCGATATTCATACCAGTCATCTTTTAGGGAGCTGACATGCACGAGTCCTTCAACTAGGACATCTTCGAGTTCGACAAAAAATCCGTAGGATTGAACCCCGGTAATCACTCCGTGGAAGATTTCTCCGGTGTGGGATTTCATGAACTCAGCTTTTTGTAGGCCATCCAAGTCGTCTATGGCTTCTTGGGCGATGCGTTCGGCTTCGCTTAGATGGGCAACAATGGCGCTAAACTGGTCTTCTAAATCGGCTTGCGTATCTGGGGGCAGTACATTCCAGTTAATTTTGCCATGACAGCTACTGCTGGTTAAGTTGACTCCTTCTTTAGCACGAGCGTTACGGCGATCGCGACCTTGAGTCAAGACTTCATGCAGAACTCGATGAATTAACAGGTCAGAATATCGATGTAAGGGAGCTGTAAAGTGGGTATATCCTTCATCGGCCGCTAACCCAAAGTGAGGTTTGGGCGCAATACTATAAAAAGCGGGTTTGAGTGCCCCTAGTAGTAAATAGGTCAGCACTTTCTGGGCTGACGTGCCATCAAACTGCCCAGTAAAATTCTGATAATCTCTGGGTTTGACATCTTCCTCATCTTCGAGTGCCAACTCGATCCCTAGATTAGCCGCCAGTTTAATCAGTTCATGGATTTCTTCCACATGGGGGGCTTGATGAACCCGATAGAGGGCTGGGACTTGTAGCTCTCTGAGATGTTTAGCGACCAGTTGATTGGCTAAGATCATCAGTTCCGTCACCATTCCTCTAGCAGGTAAGGAGAAGGGAACCACCAAAGCACCTAGGGAACCTTCATCATCGTAGTGGTATTTCTGATCGGGTAAGTTCAGCTCAAAAGACCCTCGTGCTAGACGATGCTGGCGCAGTTGCTGGGTGAGGCTGTAGAGTTGTTTAACCGTTTCTCCCAGAACTGCTGGTAGGTCTTCAACGGGTTCTTCTGCCACCAGAAGAGCTTGGGTTTGTTGATAATTGAGATGATGATCTACGCTAATGACCGTGGGTTCAATCGTATATTCTTGAACTTGACCTTGACTATCGAGAATGATCAAAACCGAGAGACTACGCCGCTCTTGTCCTTGAATCAGGGCGCAGTGTTGAGTCACTTCTGGGGGTAACATGGGTAGCACTTTGTGCCCCAGATAAACGGAAACGCCCCGTTTGGCAGCCGCTTGATCGATCGCCGAATTGGGGGGAATCCAATCTGAGACATCGGCAATATGAATGCCTAAGCGCCAATTGCCTCCTTCCCACGGCTCTACGCTAATCGCATCATCAAAGGTATCGGTTTGATCGGCATATTCTCCTGGTTTGATGGTGAAGGTTAAGATCGAGCGTAGGTCTTGGCGATCATCTGGCCCGATTCCTTGGGGTTGTAAGTTAGCCGCCTCTTCGAGAACCGCAGGAGAAAAAATCTTGGGAAGGTCGTGTTTGCAGCGAACAATTTCGGTATCGGCTGCTTCTTCAGCGTTGAGTCCCAGCACTTGGGTGACTTCTCCGATGGGGGGATAAGGCCCGAGGGGATAGCGCTCAATGGAGACATGCACCAAATGTTCAATGGCCGATTCTAGGGTTCCATTGTTGGGTAAGCTCAGTTCAAAGAGTAAACGGTCATCGAGGGGAACCGCTTTATACTCCCCATCTTGCCATTTGATCCGAGCGAGAACCGAGGTAATGGCACGGTCGATGATCAGGAAAACTTCTCCTTCTGGCGATCGCCGTCTGGAACCTTCTTTGAGGACACGCACAAAGACGCGATCTCCATTCCAAGCGGTAGATAGATTGCTTTCTCGGATATAAATATCCTCAGCTTCTTCATCATCTTGAATGGCAAAGCAAAATCCCTTACTCGAACAGCGTAGTTTTCCTTCTACCAGTCCATTTTCTAGACCCCGGCGATACCGTCCTCGGTCTTTGATCAGTATCCCCATTTTCTCTAGAGCATCCAGAGCGATTTGTAGTTGACGTAGACTGATATCACTCGAAAGTCCCAGTTTTTTTTCTAGGACTTTAGGAGCAATCAGTTTATCATCAGTGAAATTGGAGAGCAAATTGGCGATCGTGAATTCCATGTAGCGATACGTCCTTAGTTGTCTGTGTCTTTACAGCCAGTTGGCTATCTGGATAGGGCGAGGCGGTTCATGGAGATTGAACCAGCCTAGCTCTCAAATCTGGATTAGATCGGGTCAATTTATGGGGACGATCTTAATCCAATCCTTGCCTTTAGGGTGGGGCTGTTTCTTAACAAGAGTCTGATCGATGCAGATTCTTATCCGTATGGAAACCATTCAGCCTTGAGCTAAGGGCAACCCAATCGCGAATCAGGTAGATATTCCTATGGTCTTTTGCTAAGGTTTATCCGCACTAACGGAAATGATGAGTTGCGGATAAGAGTCTCAACTCAGACCCAAAGATTATCAGAGCATGATCAAGCCTTCTTCTGAAGAATAAGCTTGCGTTAGGGTAAACCGGAAAGAGTAGACCCGTACATTTCCCTTAACTTGCTGCCACCTGTTAACGTTTGGTGAATTGCTGGTCAATTGATCCGAGGATAAAATCGACTCTTTTCAGTTTATCATTAATCGGGATCGAGTAGATCGATGATCGATGATTTAATGACGCTCACCGGTCACAATATAAGCCACGCGCTGGCCAATATTGGTTGAATGATCCGCCATACGCTCTAAATGACGAATGATTAAAACCAGCAATAAAATCGGTTCTATTTCTCCTTGAATATGGCGTTGATTGGCTAATTTTTGGTACAGATATTCATAGTCTGCATCGACTACATCATCTTTTATTTTGATCTCTAAGCCTCCCTGAGCATCAAGGTTGGATAAGGCAACTAAACTCATGGCTAACATGGATTGAGTGCGATCGTACATCAGTTGCACTTCGCCAATCATGGGATGGGGAGGATAAGCAAAGAGTTTAATTGCAATCTCTCCTAAGTCTTTGGCATAGTCCCCAATGCGCTCTAAATCTCTAACCAACTGCATCATGGAACTGAGTAATCTTAAATCTTGGGTGACGGGGGATTGAAGAGCAATGGTGGTCACACAATCGAGTTCAATTTGGCGATAGAGTTGATCGATACGCTTGTCTTGGGGTTTTATCTGATTGGCTGCTTCTAGGTCTTGTTCAAATAGGGCTTGACGAGCTAGGCAGCATGAATTTTCTACTAGAGCGCCCATCCGTAGTACATCCCGCTGCAAGCTCCGAAGCTGGCGTTGAAAATAGGTTCTCGTGATTTTTGAGGTTGATGTTGGGATATCCACCCGTATCCTCGACCAACTAAATACTGAATAATTGCCCTTGAATTCCATCAGTATAGCGACTAGCTCTGGCAATGGCTGAATTTAATTGAAGTTTAACCCAATGGCCACTTTGAGGGAATGGGGAATGGGATGCAAGCTATCTCCCTATCTCCCTATCCCCTATAGCTCCGACAACGTGACCAATAACAGCGATCGCCGGTGAGGTAAATCCGCTTTCTTCTACTTCATGAATAACCGTTTCTAAGGTTGCCACTAGGGTTTCTTGTTCGGGACAAGTTCCCCAACGGATCAGACTAATCGGAGTTTGGGGAGATAATTGGGCCTCGAGCAGTTGGGGGATAATCTGGGATAAATTATGAATCCCCATATAGATGACAATCGTTTCTGAACCTTGGGCGATCGCCTGCCAATTCACTTTCGGTCGATATTTTCCAACGGATTCGTGCCCAGTTACAAACGTCACTGAAGAACTATAACCCCGATGGGTTAAAGGAATCCCTGCATAGGCTGGAGCGGCAATTCCGGAAGTAATACCGGGCACTACCTCTACTGGAATTCCTTCAGCGATCAGATCGGCCATTTCTTCCCCACCGCGCCCAAAGATAAAGGGATCTCCACCTTTGAGACGAACGACGATCGCCTGAGTTTGAGCTTCTTCAATTAAAATTTGGGTAATTTCATCCTGCTTGAGTGAATGTCTTCCGCGTCGTTTTCCCCCATGGATTTTTTTCGCCTTCGGGTTAATCATCTCTACAATGGGAGGACTGACCAAGGCATCATAAACTACCACATCGGCCATCTGAAGCAAGTCTTTTCCTTTGAGTGTCATTAATCCTGGATCGCCAGGGCCTGCACCAACAAGATAGACTTTACCGAGGGGAGAAGATGAAGAGGTCATAGGGGTTCAGTGGGGTTATGTAGACTTTAGATTAGGGTTGAAAGAGGGGAAGATACTGTTAAATCCAGTACCATTTGGGCTAAATGGGGATTTTGATTGAGGGGAGAGTGCAGGATATAGTCCAATTGAGGATCGGTGGCTTGTTTTGCGGCTAGGGTTTCGGCGATCGTATCAGTAATATAGCCAGGAAAGAGGAAATAGGGCAATACTCCAATCCGACGATACCCCAAATCCATTAATTGGCTGATTCTCCAGTCTAAGGATGGCATTACTGACCAATAGGCATCAAGAACTCCCAATTGATGGGCTAGGGTTTCGACGGGTTGATTGCCACCAGGTCGGCGACTACCATGGGCCATAATGATCCAAATATCGCGATCAGTGGTCTTGATTTCTCCTGCTAATCGGTTGTGCAGTTGGGGATGACTTCCTAAATAGGGACAGATTTCTAAAGTCATCTTTTCTCCCAAGAGGGTTTGCGCCTGCTGCACTTGAGCCGGAATGTCTTCCATGACATGCACTCCAGGAAGCAGAAATAGGGGAATGATTTGCAGATGATCGATATTTTCTGCCAAAAGGCGATCGCCAAACTGTTGAATTTGTTCAGCTAAGGTCAGTTCACCCAACTCTAGAGTTGCCGTTTCTACTCGAGTGGGGGCACTGTGTTGGCACTCTAAACAGGTACGAACCTCTTGCGCCAAGTCCAAAACACCCTGATGGGGACGAGGGTCTCGGCTGCCGTGAATGACTAATAATTTACCACAAGAATGAGTCAAGGTTGAATGGCCAATATAGGGGTTTGAAAACCAGTGTACAGCTTAGTCTAGAACGTGTCATAGTGGCTCTAAGTTTTTGAGAACAGATAGTTTTCTAAGTTTTCTAAAAATGGGAGTAGCATGGGTAGGGTGTAAACCTGGATGCGATCGCCATGTTGAAAACGAATACGATCATTTCTCTACTTTTAGTCTTTGTACCTATCTCCATTGCCGGCCACTTTCTGGGCTGGGGATCAACAACCATCTTTATTACTTCTGCTTTGGCCATTATTCCCTTAGCGGCTTGGATGGGAACGGCAACGGAAGAAATTGCTGTGGTGCTCGGGCCCAATTTGGGGGGGCTAATGAACGCTACTTTCGGTAATGCTACTGAATTGATTATTGGTCTAGTCGCCTTAAATGCTGGCTTAGTCGATGTGGTGAAAGCTAGTATCACCGGCTCCATTATCAGTAACTTGCTGCTGGTGATGGGGTTTGCCATGTTTTTAGGTGGCATTCGTTATAAAGAACAAAACTTTACCTCAGTGGTCGCCCGTCTGAATGCCTCAGCCATGAATTTGGCGGTGATTGCCATCTTGGTTCCCACCGCAGTCGATGTCACCTCTGATGGTATTGCGGAAGAAACCATGCAAACGTTATCGGGGGCAGTATCCATCGTTTTAATTGTGGTTTATTTACTCACATTGCTCTTTTCCATGAAAACCCATTCCTATCTCTATGATGTGGGATTGGCAGAAAATGAGGAGGAAGGCGAAGAAGAAACCCATGAACAGCCCAATATCACCTTGTGGTCTCTGGTATTGCTGGCAGCAACTCTAGTGGTTGCCGTAGAATCAGAGCTATTGGTGGCTTCTTTGGAAGAAGCCACTTCTTATTTAGGCTTAACCGCTCTATTTACCGGGGTTATTCTAGTTCCCATCATTGGTAATGCGGCTGAACATGCCACCGCAGTTACCGTAGCGATGAAAAATAAAATGGAACTGTCGGTTTCTGTAGCGATGGGTTCGAGTTTGCAAATTGCCCTGTTTGTAGCGCCCGTGTTGGTCTTAGCCGGAGTATTCTTTCACCAACCCATGGATCTCGATTTCAATCCCTTCGAGTTAGTCGCCGTGGTTGTCGCTGTTTTGTTGGCTAACTCGGTCAGTTCCGATGGTCGTTCTGATTGGTTGGAAGGCTCTCTGTTACTAGCAACCTATGTGGTTTTAGGGTTAGCGTTCTTCTTCCATCCGGCGATCGAAGGATTAGGGTAATATCTAGTCGATCGAATCCATTAACTGCCTAGCTGGACTAGATCGGCTCTCTCCTTAAAAGATAAGGGGCTTGCTTGAAGAGATCAGTTGCTCTAAGCCCCTTGTTAAGGCCAGTAACAACCAAGCTACAGCAAAATAGAGAAGGGATTGTTTGAATACAATAAAAATGTTGGATTTCATCCTCCAGGATATAAGTTAAGTATGAATAATGATACTTTACCTTTAAGTCAAATTGCTGTAGTTGACGATACGGCAGCAAACTTACATCTACTGTGTAAGTTGTTGGAGAATGCCGGTTATGATGTGCGTCCCTTTCCTAGAGGTCAACTTGCTCTTGAGGGAATGGCTTATTCTCGCCCAGATTTAGTGTTGCTGGACATCCAGATGCCAGAAATCAATGGCTACGAAGTCTGCGAGCAACTCAAGAGTAACAAATTAACTCAAAATATTCCTGTAATTTTTATTAGTGCCCGAAATGAAACGTTTGATAAGGTAAAAGCGTTTCATTTCGGTGGGGTAGATTATATTAGTAAACCGTTTCAAGCAGAGGAGGTTTTGGCACGGGTGGCGACTCATCTGAATCTGTACCACATGAAAAGAAAACTACAAGAAACGAATGTCATCCAAGCGGAAAAACTTGCAGAACAAAACATCCAGCTTATAGCACTCAATCAATCGTTAGAGCGAGCTAACCAAGACTTACAAAATAATTACGAGAAATTGCAACAAGCGCAACTCAAACTGATTCAAACTGAAAAAATGTCAACCTTGGGAAGTTTATTGGCAGGGGTGGCACACGAAATTAATAATCCCTTGAATTTTATCCAAGGTAATATCAAGTATGCGATTGAACATATTCAGAATTTACTCGGCCATTTAGTCCTGTATGAAGAGCAATATCAACCGACACCTGATATTGAAGAAAATGCTGAGAAAATCGAGTTGGAGTTCTTGATGGAAGACCTTCCCAAGCTGATCAAATCCATGGAGGAAGGGGTAAAGCGCATGGGGAATATCAGTACATCTTTACGAACCTTTTCTCGCACAGATACCAATGAAAGAAACGATTTTAATCTGCACGAGGGTCTCGATAGCACTATATTAATCTTAAAGTATCGCCTCAAAGCTAACGAACAACGCCCAGCCATTAAAATTGTAAAAAGATATGGGGAGATTCCGACGGTGAAATGCTATGCCGGGCAAATGAATCAAGTGTTTATGAATTTGTTGGCTAATGCGATCGATGCTCTCGATGAAAGCAATGCTGGAAAAACATTTAAAGAAATCAAAAAAGCTCCCAATCGCATTACAATTGAAACGAAGTTAAGTGAAGATAATAAGAGTATTATTGTAAGAATTGCTGATAATGGGACGGGAATGCCAGACGAAGTCAAAGCACACATTTTCGAGCAAGGATTTACGACCAAAAAAGTCGGACAAGGAACCGGTTTGGGCCTGGCGATCGCGCACCAAATTGTGGTCGCAACCCATGGAGGAACTCTAACGGTTGACTCTGAGCTGGGTCAGGGAACACAATTTGGCATTCACTTGCCTATCTAGCTATACTGTTTGATTATAACCAGTATCCAGCACTATATGATGCACTAAAAGCTATATTGTTGCTTAGAATGAGCGATCGCCTGCAAGAATCAAAATCGACTGATTCATTTAATCGCCCAAGACCGCAGGCAAAAGAGATTCAATAGAAGATGGGTGCTAGGTTTGAGCATTTAAAGAGTCTCCTAATATGGCACTTCGCACTCTAGGAATAGGCAGTAGCTTGTATTACTTAGGGTCTGAGGCTTCAAGCTGTACTTTATAGCAAAGAGAATCGCTATATACCCTTTAATGGTTTGAGGTAATAGGCAAAAATGACGAATCAACTAGCAGGTTATTGGGTCAGAGAACTCATTTATGAGGGCGATCGTACCCTGGTTTATCGAGGCATTGATCAACAAAAGTCTCAGTCCGTCATTCTCAAAAAACTGCGTAAGGAGTATCCTACTTTTGACGAAATCCTCTATTTTCGTCATCAGTACATTATCGTTAAAAACTTAGATTTCCCCGGAATAGTTAAACCCCTAGCACTGGAAAAAGAAGGGAATAGTTATGTCTTAGTAATGGAAGAAGTAGGCGGAATATCTTTATCGGAATTCGAGCAAAAGCGAAATCTGAATTTGGATGACTTTTTTCCAGTATCGATCGCTCTTTGTAAGATCCTCGCCGAACTCTATCGAAATCGAGTCATCCACAAAGACATCAAACCCTCTAACATTCTGATCAATCCAGAAACTAAAGCAATATTCCTCATTGACTTTAGTATCGCCTCTCTACTGCCAAGAGAAACCCAACAGCTCACCAATCCCAACGTTCTCGAAGGCACTCTTGCCTATGTTTCTCCGGAACAAACTGGACGCATGAACCGAGGCATTGACTACCGCAGCGATTTTTATTCCTTGGGAGTCACCTTTTACCAACTGTTAACAAGACAACTACCTTTTAAATCCCAGGATGCGATGGAATTAGTCCACTCTCACATCGCTAAAAAACCAATTCCTCCTCACCTAGTAAGACTGGATATACCTCAGATGCTGTCGGAAATTGTCATAAAACTGATGGCCAAAATCCCGGAAGAACGATATCAAAGCGCCACAGGAATAGAACGAGATTTAACGGAGTGTTGGCAGCAATGGCAAAAAACGGGGACAGTCAGCCATTTTAAATTAGGACACAAAGATAGGAGCGATCGCTTCGGAGTCCCAGAAAAACTCTACGGCAGGGACACTGAAGTCAACACCTTACTGCAAGTTTTCGACAGGGTAGCCACCGGCAACACAGAAATGATGTTAGTAGCGGGTTTTTCCGGTATCGGTAAAACCGCAGTAGTCAACGAAGTTCACAAACCTATTGTTGAAAAACGCGGTTATTTCATCCAAGGGAAATTCGACCAATTCAACCGTAACATACCTTTAAGCGCCTTCGTTCTCGCCTTTCGAGACTTGATGGGGCAACTGTTGGGAGAAAGCGACATCGCCATCAAAACATGGAAAAGAGAAATTCTCTCAGTTTTGGGAGAACAGGGCAAAGTGATCGCAGAAGTCATTCCCGAACTGGAAAATATTATCGGAGAGCAACCAGAAGTAAGTGAACTATCGGGAAGCGCTGCCCGAAATCGGTTTAACTTACTCTTTGAGAAGTTTATTCGAGTGTTTGCCACAAAAGAACATCCCCTGGTTATCTTTGTCGATGATTTGCAGTGGGCAGACTCAGCATCATTGAACTTGTTAAAAATATTGATGAACGAGTCGGAGTTGGGATATTTACTCGTTCTCGGAGCTTATCGTGATAATGAGGTTTATCAGGCCCATCCCTTGATGCTAACTTTAGAGGGAATTAGTAAAACATCGGCAAATATTCAGACGATTACTCTAACCGCACTCCCCCAAAGAAAGATTAATCGTCTGGTAGCAGATACCCTGAGTTGCAACCTTGACTTAGCTAAACCGTTGACAGAATTGGTGTATCAAAAAACTAAAGGGAATCCCTTTTTTACCAATCAATTTCTGAAATCCCTGCATGAGGATGGGTGGATTGAGTTTAACTTCGAGATTGGTTATTGGCAGTGTGACATTACTAAAGTACGAGAACTGTCTTTAACGGATGATGTCGTAGAATTTATGGCAGCAAGGCTAGAGAAGTTACCCGAAGAAACTCAGACGGTTTTAAAGTTAGCTGCTTGCATTGGTAGCTCATTCGATTTGGGGACTTTAGCAATTGTCACCCAACAATCTCAAACTGAAGTGGCAGCATCTTTATGGCTTGCTTTACGGGAAGGGTTGGTATTGCCCCAAGACAAAATTTATAAGTTTTATCAGGGGGATACAAGAGGGGAGAATGTAACCAAGAATTTTCTTGAGTCTTCATTCCCCAACTATAAATTTCTCCATGATCGTGTTCAACAAGCAGCTTATTCTCTGATCCTAGAAGACCAAAGGCAAGTTACCCATTACCACATCGGGCAATTGCTGGTGAAACAGACTCCCTCAGAAGCAAGGGAAGAGTGCATTTTTGAGTTAGTTAACCAATTAAATTATGGAACAGCTTTAATTACCGATAGACAAGAAAGCGACGAACTGGCTGAACTGAATCTGATCGCTTGTCGCAAAGCTAGAGCCGCTACTGCCTATCAAGCGGGTTGCGAATACGCCCAGACGGGAGTATTCCTACTCGGAGAAAACCCTTGGCAGCGGCAATATCAAATGAGCTTAGAATTTCACGAACTCGCCGCCGAACTCGCCTCGCTTTGTGGTGACTTTGAGTCGATGGAACAGTGGATTGAAACGGCAATCCTTCAGGCAGAGTCTGTATTAGATCGGGTCAATGTTTACCGCATTAGAATTCAGTCCCATATTTCTCAGAATAAGCCGACTGAAGCCATTGCCATTGGCCAAGAATTCTTACAACAGTTGGGCATCAGTTTCCCCGAAGTACCCACAGACGAAAATATTCAACAAGCCATTGGCGAAATTGGAGAACTGATTGGAGAGAGGGATATTCAAGACTTGATTCACCTGCCACTCATGAGCGATCGCAAAAAAATTGCTATTGTGCAGATTGCCAGTAGCATGATTTCTGCTGCTTCCATTGCTGGATCTCCCCTGTTCCCATTAGCAGTTGCCCTGTGCGTCAAGCTCTCTATTCAATATGGAAATACATTAGCTTCCGCTATTGCTTATGTATGCTATGGCATATTTGCTTGTAAGCTTTTGCAAGATGTAAATATAGGAGTGCAGTTTGGTCAGTTAGCGCTCCAGATCGTCTCTCAACCCGATGCCAAAGTTGTCAAGCCAGAGGTGTTATTTGTAGCAGGCTTTTACCTCTTACATCGTCAATCCCATCTTCAAGAACTGCTCCCTTCGATACGAGATGGATATGCCATTGCCCTAGAAGTTGGCAATCAAGAGTATGCGGGATATAGTGCCCAAAGTTGTTGTCTTACCTCCTTTTGGTGCGGTCAACCCCTTGCTGCTTTAGAACAAGAAACTCGCACTTACTGCAATGGTTTGATGCAATTGAATCAAGTAACAACAGCTAATTGGTGTCGAATTTATTGGCAAGTCATTTTAAATTTATTGGGGTCTGGAGAGAATCCTAGCCTTTTGTCTGGAACAGCTCTCAAAGAAGCCGAGTTTGTCCCTTCACTGACCTCTGCCCGAGATCTGTTTGGGCTATATCTATTCTATTTGTACAAACTGATGCTTTCCTACTTATTTGGCGAAATAGAATTGGCTAAAAGCCAAGCACTTGAAGTCAGTAAATATTTAATTTCTGGTGCGGGCAGTCTTGGGGAAGCTGCATTTTATTTCTATGATTCTTTAACCGAACTTGCCGGATTGAGAATCGAATCGGAAGGGGCATCCGAGGCATTAGAAAGGGTAGACCAAAACCAAATACAATTGCAACAGCAATGGGCACGTTATGCCCCAATGAATTACCAACATAAGGTGGATTTGGTGGCGGCGGAAAAAGCACAAGTCTTAGGAGAGAATTGGCAAGCCGCAGAGCTATACGACTTAGCTATAGCAGGAGCCAAAGAAAATGAATACATTCAAGACCAAGCGATCGCGAATGAACTCGCTGCCAAATTTTACCTTCAGTGGGGTAAGGACAAAGTAGCGGCAGGTTATATACAAGAAGCTTATTACTGCTACGCCCGTTGGGGGGCAAAGGCAAAGATAGAAGACTTAGTAAAATGCTATCGTCAATTACTCACCCCAATTATACGGAAGGACATATTCTCCCTCGCCACCCACTCTACTCTCTACAGCATAAGCAAAGGAACAGTTAACAGGAGTAGTTCTGGAAGCAATATTCTCTTAGATTTTACCTCAGCATTCAAAGCATCAAGGGCGATTTCTAGGGAAATAGAATTAGACGAGTTACTCTCAAAATTAATGCAGGTTGTCATGGAAAATGCCGGCGCAACTAAAGGGGCTTTAGTACTACGGAAAAATGATAATTTAGTTATTGAGGCAATGGCAAACTATAGCGAAGAAGGTGCTTTAGAGATGATATCTTTGGGAAAATCGCTGCCCGTGGATTCAAACTCAGAACTTCCCCAAACTATCCTCAATACCGTCAAGCGGACTTGCGAAGCTTTAGTCATTAATGATTTAAGCAAACAAGCGCGATTCGTCTCCGATATTTATCTGATACGATACCAACCTCAAAGTATCCTCTGTATGCCCTTACTCGATCGGGGTCAACTCCGGGGGATTTTATATCTGGAAAATCAGGTTACCCCTGGGGCATTTACTAGTGATCGCCTCGAACTACTCAATGTTATCGCCGCCCAAGCAATCATCTCTTTACAAAATGCCAGACTCTATCAAGATCTGGGAAATTCCAACCAGACATTAGAGCAAAAAGTTGCTGAACGAACTCAAGAACTAGAAGACAAAAATCAACATCTGGAAGATGCTTTTAGGCAGCTCCAAGAAACTCAAGTACAACTCATTCAAGCCGAAAAGATGTCGAGTTTGGGGCAAATGGTTGGAGGGATTGCCCACGAAATAAATAATCCCACCAGTTTTATATTTGGCACTATCTATCATGCCCAAAATTATGTTCGCAAGTTGCTCGATTTAATCGAAGCTTACCAAGAAGATTTTCCTGACGGCAGTCCTCGAGTTTGGGAGAAACTGAAAGAAATCGAGATTGACTACCTCAAAGAGGACTTAGACCAATTATTCGCTTCCATGAAAAATGGTTGCGAACGAATCCAAAGTATTGTTATTTCTTTGCGTAGTTTCTCTCGGTTAGATGAAGCCCAACACAAAGAGATCGATATTCATGCCAGTATTGATAATTAGGGGTCGAGAGAGATGTTACCATCTCCCCCTCCCATTCAGAACGCAGCATGAGACTTTCACCTCACTGCGCTCCTAGCAAAATCAGTCCTTGTCATTGGTACGGTTAAGACTTCCATCACTGGCGGTCTTTTTATCGTGGCAATGCTTACAGCGCTTCGCGCTGTAATGAGGTACAATATAAGGTGAAGAAATAGGAGAGGTAGGAAGAGGCAATGAAAGCATA
>NZ_JAGHZN010000021.1:0-91672 GCF_017746735.1 Roseofilum sp. Guam
TTGTGCGTACTGCTTAGTTTAGTCAGTTTAGGTGAGTGGTGGGGATTTTAAGGTAAATTTTTAAGGTAAATTCTTCACTACTCACCGATAGCGTCAAATGGTGGAGTCCTATCCGGATTTTTAATTATTAGCATTCATCCTGAAACTGTAACTAGAAAAATAGGAGCAAGATAATGAAGACGAAAAATTATCATGTCAACAATATTGAAGAAGTTAGTGTTGATAAAAAGAGGGAATTAATAAATTCCATTTCAATTTCAGAATCATCAGTTGAAAAGAGGAAAAAGATTAAAGAAGCAGCTGAAATGCTTGGTAAAAGTAGGCGCACTATTCAGAGATGGGTCTACGAAGGATTACCAGAAGATAGAGAGAGAAAATCCCTTCAAGGAACTTTTCGTGCTGTTGGAGCGTACTGGGAAGATAGGATAGAGCTAATATACACCGTATGCAAATACATTCAAGTAAAAGAAATTATTGCCATTCTAGAGAGAGAGTCGAAGGATATCGATATTCCGGTTCCAAACGCTAGGACGGTGTACCGATTTGTTGGGAGTCTGGCTAACGACGAAGTTGACGGTGATGCATAGTAGAGGCGTTAGTTCCTACCAGTCAAATTTACAGTAAATTTGATAGGGGGGTAGTAGGCATGAATAGACGTGAACCCGATCGCTCCCTTATCTAGCATCAACTAATTCTGTTACGGGAATTCCCGTAACAGCCGAAAGCCTTGTCTTTACTGAATTGCCATTATTGTGGCTTTTGCCCGAAAAGAAGAGGAGCGCTAGAACTGGCAATCTGTAAAACCCTCTTGTGGCAAGTCTTCAAGCTGCCTTGACCTTTGTTTTGGCAACCTGTTCTTTTTCTATCAGCTTTACACTGAACAATATTCCTGTTTGAAACAGGAATATTCCAATCCCTTACTCTGTAGGCGATTCCAGTACATACCCCAGATTCGGGGTATGTAAAATTTATACATATTAACACTATCATTTCGTATTTTCAAAGAAAGTTGACCGGGAAAACTGGAGGTGGAAACTTAGTCAAATCCATACACACGGTAAGTTTCAGGCGATAAATCTTGAAAGTGGGAACAAAGTCCTAGGTCAGTTAAAACCTTGTAGTGAATGAGTTTCAGCGAAAATTTTCAAAAAGTGCTGGGTGAGTGGGTTATTTGATTGAAAATTCAATAAAGAGGTGGCGACCATAGTATATGCTTTCCATCAAACCTTATGGTTCTCTACTTATCCATAGGGGATGCTTATGTGATGGTCATGTGATTGGGTTATTAGTGAAAGTCTATGGCAATCTGGATAAGTTTTCTCTATCTCTATGACCTATTTACCCTGTTCTAATTTTTGGGGTGTTAGAGTGGTTTTGTGTTGAATGTGTGCATAACGTCTCGTTGACATTGTGGAGGTTAGGGGTGAAAGTCCCGTAGCCCCTTGCTGTGACTGGGATGGACGTAACGGGACTCGAACCTGTGACTTCCACGATGTCAACGTGGCGCTCTAACCAACTGAGCTATACGTCCTTAGAATAATTAGGATAGCACAATTTGAAATATCGATCAAGCATCTAAACTGTTATACACAACCAGCCACAGAACCCGAATTCAAAGTATCGCCCTAGCAAAATCGACAAAACTTAAGATAAGGTAAGTCAAGAGTAGACCCCAAGAAACTCCACCATGGAATCTAAAATTGATTGCGCCAAAGCCTGTATCAACGGATGTGTCCTAGGTGACCAATGCCCAAACCAAGAATATGCTCAACAAGCCTCAAACTTCATCCAAGAAACTTCCCTTGATCAAATGCTGGCCATAGCAGATGAGGCTCTACGAAAAAAAAGAATGGTTCCTCCCCAATGGATTATTCCTGAATCTATAGATTCGGCAGATGCCTAGACTGATCTGCTATTCCCAGGATGCCCTGAATATGAGACGCTATTGATAGCCTTTCCATCCGTTGGAGTGTTTATGCAAACTCTACCGAATCCTACCCAAACTCAATCCCCATCTTCACCAACAGTCTCCACTACCATTGAGCGCCGGAAAACTCGGCCAGTCAAAGTGGGCAATATTACGATTGGGGGGGGGCATCCTGTTGTTGTGCAATCGATGATCAATGAAGATACCCTAGATATTGAAGGGTCAGTTGCTGCTATCCGTAGATTGCATGAAATTGGCTGTGAAATAGTGCGGGTCACGGTTCCCAGTCTGGCTCATGCGAAAGCGCTCAATGATATTAAACAAAAACTCAACAATACCTATCAAGCGGTTCCTTTGGTTGCTGATGTTCACCACAATGGCATGAAAATTGCCCTGGAAGTAGCCAAGCATGTAGATAAGGTGCGGATTAACCCAGGGTTATATGTGTTTGAAAAACCCAAAGCTGACCGCACTGAGTATACAGAAGCTGAATTTGCAGATATTGGGGATCAAATTCGCCAAACCTTAGAACCCCTAGTGATTTCGCTGCGAGACCAAGGAAAAGCGATGCGTATTGGGGTTAATCATGGGTCATTGGCCGAGCGGATGCTGTTTACCTATGGGGATACGCCAGAAGGGATGGTGGAATCTGCTCTAGAATTTATCCATATTTGTGAATCTCTAGACTTTTATAATATTGTCATTTCTCTGAAAGCTTCACGAGTCCCGGTGATGTTGGCGGCCTATCGCTTAATGGCCAAGCGGATGGATGAACTGGGAATGAGTTATCCTTTGCACTTGGGAGTGACAGAAGCAGGAGATGGGGAGTATGGCCGGATTAAGTCCACCGCAGGTATTGCGACTCTTCTTGCTGATGGTATTGGGGATACGATTCGAGTTTCTTTGACGGAAGCGCCAGAAAAAGAAATTCCGGTGTGTTATAGCATCCTTCAAGCTCTGGGACTGCGTAAAACGATGGTTGAATATGTGGCCTGTCCCTCCTGTGGGCGGACTCTGTTTAATCTGGAAGAGGTGCTGCATAAAGTCCGGGAAGCGACGAACCATTTAACGGGTTTAGATATTGCGGTGATGGGGTGTATCGTTAATGGGCCAGGAGAAATGGCTGATGCAGATTATGGTTATGTGGGTAGACAACCTGGATATATTTCTCTTTATCGAGGTCGGGAAGAGATTAAGAAGGTTCCAGAAGACCAAGGGGTGGAAGAATTAATTAATTTAATTAAAGCGGATGGACGCTGGGTCGATCCGTAACACAATTAAGAAGGGAGAGAACACTTTAATCTCCGGAAGTGGCTCACAAGCGATCGCATAAGGGAACCATAACGTGAAGAATCACTTCTCTATAGATCGGTGTAGAGTGGCATGTGTTAGATTGGGCTTAACTCCCCCTAAAGTAATATCCCCGGTTCAGTAAGCTTATGACCAAAACCACACGCGGACTTGTTTTAGGTGCAACGGCAGTTATGCTGACCGCTGTAACCGTTGCTGGTGCAGGCATCCATTTAAGAGGCCAAGCATTTTTCCAAGATGGCCCTAAAGAATTAGTGGATGAAGTCTGGCAAATTATCAACAATCGATATGTTGATGGCACGTTTAATCAGGTTGATTGGCAAGAGGTGCGTCAGGACTACCTGGGTCGCAAATATACCTCGGATCAAGAAGCCTATGGGGCCATCCGGGAAATGTTGAAGCAACTCAACGACCCCTATACCCGGTTTATGGACCCGGAAGAGTTCAAAAATATGCAAATTGAGACTTCTGGGGAACTGACAGGGGTAGGGATTCAGATTACCATAGATGAAGAAACCAATCGATTAGTTGTGGTTGCTCCCATTGAAGATTCTCCCGCGTTTGAGGCTGGAATTCAGGCCAGAGATTTTATCATAAAAATTGATGGTCAGGATACCGCAGGGATGGATAGCAATGATGCGGTAAAATTGATTCGAGGGCCAATTGATTCTCAGGTGGTGCTAACCATTTTACGCGGCCAAGAGGAAATTGATTTTCCGATTCAGCGTCAGCGAATTGAAATCCATCCTGTTCGTTATAGCTATCGTCAGGAAGGGTTGGGTAATGATATCGGCTATATTCGATTGACCCAGTTTAGCGCTCCAGCGGCTGAAGAGATGCGCGAAGCGATTGATGATTTAGAGTCCCAAGGGGTATCGGGTTATATTTTGGATTTGCGATCGAATCCTGGGGGATTACTTTATTCTAGTGTCGCGATCGCCCGGATGTGGTTACCGGGTCGAGAGGCGATCGTTTCTACGGTTAACCGACAAGGGGAAACGGAACGGCAACGCGCCAATAATCGATCTCTCACGGATAAGCCTCTGGTGGTTTTGGTTGATGGGGGTTCAGCGAGTGCCAGTGAGATTCTTTCTGGAGCCTTACAGGATAACGAACGAGCGGTGATTGTGGGAACTAAAACCTTTGGTAAAGGGTTGGTGCAGTCTGTGCAACCCTTGGCCCATGGATCGGGGTTAGCGGTGACAATTGCTAAATATTTAACGCCTAATGGTCGTGATATTAACAAGTTAGGTATTGAACCCGATGTGATCGTGGAATTGACGGAAGACCAGCAAAATCACTTGGTGAAACATCGCGACCAAATTGGTACGAAGTCCGATCCACAGTACGCTGAAGCACTGAAAGTTCTGACTCAATAAATCGCTCAACAGTAGATTTTGTGGCTTGACGATGATTTGAGTGTGGTGGAAAAGGTTGCACTGATGTCCAGCAACCTGTTTTACAGATGCTTCTGAACTGAATAAAAAGGGGCCTAATCTTGAGGCACTGATCCGGGTTTTGGGTCAGTGCTTTTTGTTGAGGACTTTTGGTTAAAATAGGCGTATCCCATTGGCATCCAAATCTTGAACCATGATGAGTCCCGAAGAAATGGAAGATCTCCTTGATGAGATGTATAACAATTTTGCGCCTACGCCTCTGCAACCGGGAGATCCCAGGTATGTGGACTGTCGAGCGGTGCGCGGGGATGAGGATGTCGTGCAGGACTTGGGGAGGACCATGCGGCGATCGCAAGCTTTCACGTATCAGCTCTACTCAGGTCATCGTGGCTCCGGGAAAACTACGGAACTTCTGCGGCTGAAAAAAGACTTGGAAGACCGAGGTCATAAGGTCGTCTATTTTGCGGCGGATGAGGAAGATCTTAGTGTTCAGGATGCCCAGTATACCGATATTCTACTCGCTTGCACCCGTCATCTGTTGCAAGATTTAAAAAACGCAGACTCTAAACCGATACTGAGTTGGTTGCAAGATCGGTCACAGAAGTTGAAAGAGGTGATGTTGACTGAGATTACCACCGATGAGCTTACCTTAGAAGTGGGATTACAAGAATTTTCCAAGTTAACGGCAGCAGTGCGGATGGAACCCGGACAACGGCAGAAAATTCGCGATTTGGTTGAACCGCACACGGAGAAGCTGATTGAAGCTTTGAATGCTCTTATTAAAGAGGGAACGAAGAATTTACCAGAGAAAACCAAACTGCTGGTAATTACCGATAATTTGGATCGGATTGTGCCGATTTTCCGAGACAATGGGCGTAGTAATCATGAGGAAATTTTTCTCGACCGTAACGAACAATTGAAGGCGCTGAATTGCCATATTGTTTATACTGTGCCCATTTCCTTTATCTATTCTCGCTGGTCAACGGAATTGCATGTTAATTATGGTATTCCCCAGGTGTTACCCTCGATTATGGTGCGCCATAAAAATAATAACCCTGACAATAAAGGCTTGGATATTTTGCGAAATATTATTCAACTTCGGGTGCCTGAGCATTTGCGCGATAAGTTAGTTCCAGAGGTATTTAAATCTGAGCAAGTTTTGCAAGAATTGTGTTTAATGAGTGGCGGTTATGTGCGGGATTTCATACAATTAATCCAGGAATCGATTACGAAAACCGATACTCTACCGATTCAAGCACAGGCAGTGCAACGGGCGGTGGATAATTTACGAGATGTTTATCGGCGAGCAGTGGAGGAAAATCAATGGGACATACTGCGAGAAGTACATCAGTCAAAAGATATTGAAAATGACCCAGTTCAGCGCAGTTTGTTGTTTAGTCGCTGTCTGTTGGAATATCGCTATTTTGATGAGAAGGGAAATAAACAGACTTGGTATGATGTCCATCCGGTACTGTGGAAGGAGTTGGAATGACTAAACCTTGGACAGGCTTTCAAGAGTTAGATCGTTGGAGCGCAGAAAATGCGGAGGTTATTGCCGATATCCTGCGTGCTTTGCGACGGAAAAAGGGGTTTGGTTTGTTTTTTGTCCAATGTAGTCCGGCTCAAGGAACACAAGTTATCTGTGCAATTCGAGAGCGTTTTCCCCAGAAACGGATAGTAGACATTGAGTTAAATCGGGACAGTGAAACCCTTTATCCAGAGTTGCGGGAACGACATCAGACAGAGGGGTTTGAAATTGCCTGTATTAGTGGAGTGGAGAAATCCCTATACAGCTATGAAGATACGAAGCGTCTGGCAGGTTGGACTGCTAAGGAAATCTATAACTACAGTTGGAAGGGAGTTCCACCGCTTCTGAGTCATTTGAATCGGCAACGGGAGATGTTTGAGGCGCATTTACCCATTCGCCTGGTGTTTCTAGTTCCCTACTTTGTCATTGATTATTTTATTCAAAGAGCGCCGGATTTCTTTGACTGGCGATCGGGTTTATTTGGCTTATTTGAAAGCCCAGAAAATATACGAAATTATTGCAAAAAATTGGTGGATAATGATGTAGATAAATATTTCAGTATGACACCAGAAAGATGTATAGAAGAAAGTTTAAGGATAAAAGATATGATGAGTAAGATTGATCCATCTGAACGTTATCAAAAATCATTGTTATTGATAGAGCAAGGAATGATTCTTTATAGCAATGAAAGCTATACTGAATCTCTTAACTGTTATAATCAGGCAATAGCAGAAAACCCTAAAAATCACAAGGCTTGGAAGGGGAAGGGTGATTTCCTGTATGAGTTAAATCAATATGAAGAAGTCATTGAAGTTTGCGATCGATCTTTAGATATTAAACGCGATTGTTATGATTCTTGGATGCTTAGAGTAGATGCACTCTATGAGTTACAAAGATATAAAGAGGCACTTACAAGCAATGATGAGCTTCTAAAGATTGAACCTGATTCTGAAGATGCTTGGATGGCTAGAGGATTCATCCTCTACCAATTAGAGCAATATGAAGAGACCATCAAAAGTTGCGATCGCACTTTAAGTATTAACGATAAGTTGGAATATGCTTGGCTTCTTCGAGCTACATCTCTCGAAAAAATACAAAAATATGAAGAGGCACTTGAAGCTTATGACCGTGTGCTGGAAATCAAACCAGATTGTAGTCGGACTTGGAGTCTTCGAGGTAAGCAACTTTTGCAACTAAACCGCAATAAGGAAGCAATTGAAAGCTGCGATCGATCTCTAGAGATTGAAAGAGACGATTATGATACTTGGATAACTCGAAGTCTAGCACTGGCAAATCTAGAAGAATATGAAGAGGCAATCAAAATCTGTGAAAATGTCTTAGAAATCGAACCTGATTATCTTGATGCCTTGATCCTCAAAATGTATTTACTGATAGTCGTAGAACGAGATGAACTAGCACTTGATAGCATAAATTATGTTCTAGAAGTTAGACCAAAATATTACTATGCATTGATTGCAAAAGATTATATTCTAGATGTTTTATGTCGTTACCAAGAAGCAATTCATACTTGCGATCATGCATTAACAATTGAACCTGGTTGGATCCATTTCTTATATCGTAAAGGAGAGTTACTAGTTGAACTTAATCGATATGAAGAAGCGATGGAAGTTTACAATCATATTATAAAAATTAGATCTGATTATAAAGAAGGTTTTGGAATTCAAAGAATGGCGATAAAAAATAATAAATTCAAAAGATACATAAAACTAATTCAATATTGTTTGGAAAATTATCATGAAGATGTATTTGAGTATCTTATAGATACCTTAGAGATAGGGATAGATGGTGTAGAATACATCTACCGTATTGCTTGTCTAATGGCAGTTTTTAGACAAGATTATTATTCTCTAGAGTTTTTAGAATACTCTATCGACTTAGACGCTGCATATAAAGAACAAGCAAAGAATGATCCAGAATTTGATTCTCTTCGAGATCATCCTCTATTTCAGGAACTCATCCAGTAATCTAGGAATGGTTTACTGGTGTTTCAGTGAAGGTTGCAGGAGGTGTAACATGGCATCGACTAGCCGATCGCGCTCCATAGGCATAATTTCCTTACCTTGGAGCATCTCCTGCACAATCATATAGTGAACCAATGCCCCGATCCAGATGCGGGCGATGGCTTCTGGATCGGGTAAATCAAGCTCCTTAAAATTGGATAAATGGCGAGTGAGGGTTTCTATTCCCGGTTTGGCTAAGTGACGAGCAAAGGTTTGGGCTAACTCCGGAAAGCGCCCAGACTCAGCAATTATCAGGCGGATAAAGTTTTGATAGTCGGTGTCTTGGATCAGATTATCGAGCATGTTATGGGCGATATCTTGCAAGACTTCCCGTAAGTCATGGGTAGGGAGCTGTTGGGGGGGGATAAAGATTTTCGGGAATTTGCTTTGCGCTAACCGTTGCACGAGGGCGGTAAATAATCCCTGTTTGTCCCCGAAATGACTGTATACCGTGGCTTTGGAGACTCCCGCAGTTGCCGCCACCCGATCCATGCTTGTGCCTGCATAGCCATGGGTTAAAAATTCTTGCATGGCTCCGTTGAGAATCTGCTGGGCTTTGTCTGATAAGGGTTTGGCTTGGAGGGAGTCGGTGGACATGATGGAATTTTTCTCCAAATTGGGGATCTCATCCTTGATTATACTACTCCGTTTAGTCTATACTAAAAGCAAGCTAAACTAAACCGTTTAATTTAGGAGCTAGGATCGTGGTACGCACTGCAATGGGAACCGAATGGAAATCATCCAAAACAGTTGCTCTACTGGCTACTACACTCCTCGCCGTTGGAGGAGTCACCGCCTATTCTTTGGTTGCGCCAAAAACTCTCTTTTCACAACCGGAACCGCCTCCAGTGGTGGAAGTGCCAAAAATTGAAACGGTAACTGCCATTGGTTGGCTCGAACCCAAGGGAGAAGCGATCCAGCTTTCAGCTTCTGAGGCGAACCAAAGCAGCCGAGTCACCGAACTGCTGGTACAAGAAGGAGACTGGGTAAATGCCGGTGATGCGATCGCCATTTTAGAGAGCCGCGATCGCCTGGAAGCTGCCGTAGAACAAGCCAGAGCGCAAGTCCAAGTTGCCGAAGCTGGACTCGCTCAAGTCAAAGCCGGAGCCAAAACTGGCGATATCAGTGCCGCATCTGCTCGGTTTAGTCGCACTCAAGCAGAACTTGAAGGACAAATTATTACCCAACGGGCGGCGATCGCCACTTTAGAAGCCCAACTTCAAGGCGAAACACAAGCCCAAGAAGCCACCCTCAACCGCATCGCTGCCGAACTCAAAGACGCTCAAACCAACTGCCAGCGCTACCAAACCCTGCAAGCCGAAGGAGCCATATCCGCCCAAGATCGCGATACCATCTGCCTGCAAGCCGATACTACCCAACAACGGCTTGAAGAAGCAACCGCTAACCTCAACCGCATCGTCACCAGTCGCACCGAACAAATTAACGAAGCGCAAGCCAACCTCAACCGCACCATCAACACCGTAGAACGGCAAATTGAAGAATCCCAAGCCAGTCTCCAAGCCATTTCCGAAGTTCGTCCTGTAGACATCCAACTCGCTCAAGCTGAACTCAGTAGTGCCCAAGCCGCCGTTCGCCAAGCCGAAGCCGACTTAGAACTTGCCTATATTAAAACCCCCCAAGAAGGGCGAGTAATGGAAATTCACACCCGTCCCGGCGAGGCGATCGCTCCCGAAGGCATTGTTGAACTCGGACAAACCCAAGAAATGAAAGTTATTGCCGAAGTTTACGATAGCGATGTCGTGAAAATTCGCCCAGGACAAACCGTTAACGTCACCAGCGATGCATTGCCCGAAAACCTAATAGGAATGGTTGAACAAATCGGCTTAAAAGTGAAACAACAAAGCGCCCTAGAAATTGACCCAACTAAAAATGTCGATGCCAGAGTTGTCGAAGTGCAAATCAGCTTAGATCCAGCTTCTAGCGAATTAGCCGCCGGTTTGAGTAACTTGCAAGTTTTGGTGGAGATTGAACTGTAGTGGAGATGGGGAGATGGAGGGATGGGGAGATAGGGGGAAATTTATGGATACAAATCAGCAACAGAACCGACAACTATTTATTAAAACCCATGAAGATTTGGAGGTTTATCAGATGGCATTTGATGCAGCAATTAATATTTTTGAATTATCGAAACAATTTCCAAAGGAAGAAAGATACTCATTAACAGACCAAATCAGACGCTCTTCTCGATCGGTTTGTGCAAATTTAGCAGAAGATTGGCGTAGACAACGTTATCAAGGATCTTTTCTCCTACGGTTAAATGATGCTGAAACCCAAGTCTGGCTAAAATTTGCCATCAAATGCCAATATCTCAATGTAGATACAGTCAGAGAACTCTACCGTCAATACAACAAAATTATCGGTTCCATTGTCATCATCGCTAATGATTACAACAAATGGCTACTAAAACCCAACTAAATTAAATTCCCCCTATCTCCCCATCCCCCATTCTCCTACCTCTCCAAAAACCATGCTACGTTTCCTCAAAAACCTAACCCGCAGAACCCCCCTTGGATTGTTGCAACTGAGTCACGACAAAACTCGCCTGTTGATTGCCATTTCTGGTATTGCCTTTGCCGATCTCTTAATCTTCATGCAACTGGGATTTCAGGGATCACTATATAGTAGCAATACTCGCCTACACAATATCTTAAATGCCGATATTGTTCTTATTAGTCCCCAAGCTCGAAATTTAGTCGATTTAAGTACCATCACCCGTCGTCGATTATATCAAGCAATGGATGTCCCTGGAGTGGCTGATGGTCAACCACTTTATGTGAATATTGCTGATTGGAAAATTCCAGGAATTGGTCGTGAAACTAACATTTTAGTGTTAGGATTTAATCCCGATCGCCCCCCCTTTGATGTTTCAGGTTTAGATGAATACAGTTCTCTCATGAAATTACCGGATACCGTCGTTTTTGACCAAGCGGCGCGAGGCGACTATGGGTATACCATTGAGCGGGTTTTAGCTGGTGAAACGACGGTAACCGAGGTAGAAAATCGTCAGATTGAAATCGCTGGATTGTATGAAATTGGGGCATCTTTTGCCGCTGATGGGACAATTATGACCAGCGATCGCAATTTTCTCCGCCTCTTTTCCCGTCGTCGGGATGCGGGAGGCATTAGTGCGGGCTTGCTCTATTTGGAACCAGGAGCCGATCCGCAAGCTGTGGCTAATCTCATCAAAACCCGATTACCCGCAGATGTGCAAGTCTTAACCCGTGAAGAATTTATCGCCTTTGAAAGAGAGTATTGGTCAGAAAATACTGCCATTGGGTTTGTCTTTCGCCTAGGAGCAGTCATGGGCTTTTTAGTTGGCTTAATTATTGTCTATCAAGTCTTGTCTACGGATGTAGCCGATCACTTGGGAGAATATGCCACCTTTAAAGCGATGGGTTATCAACAAAACTACTTATTAGGGATTGTTTTTGAAGAAGTGCTGATTTTAGCAGTAGCGGGCTTTTTTCCCGGTTTAGCTGTTTCCATGGGCTTGTACCGTCTCACCCGTCAGGCGACCAATTTACCCATGTATATGACGCTTTCTAGAGCAGTGTTTGTCCTGATTCTTACTATTTTGATGTGTTGTTTTTCCGGCGCGATCGCGACGAGGAAACTGCAAGCAGCCGATCCAGCGGATTTGTTTTAGTTTTGATGAAGAGATGCGGGAGTAGGGGAATGGGGGAATTTTTAACGTAGGGGCGGGTTCAACAAGATCTTCGACTCTAAACTAGACGATGAGTGAACCCACCCTTACACAATTATCAATTATCATTCAATAACTACCATGTCTAAACCTTCTGTGATTACGATTAAAAATCTTGACCATTTTTTTGGGAAAGGTGATCTGCGAAAACAAATCTTATTTGGCATTGATTTGGAAATTAAGGCCGGTGAAATTATCATTATGACTGGGCCTTCTGGATCGGGAAAAACAACCTTATTAACCTTAGTCGGAGGATTGCGATCGGTGCAGTCGGGAAGCGTAGACGTTTTGGGCAAAGAATTTTGTGGCGCATCTGCTCGTAAATTGACAAGAGCCAGACGCAAACATGGCTATATTTTCCAAGCCCATAACCTACATAACAGTTTAACCGCCCTGCAAAATGTGCAAATGGGGTTAGAAGTGCATGGAAAATGGTCGCCTCAAGAAATGCAAGAGAGAGCCGCAGCTATGTTAGAACGGGTAGGATTAGAGGAGCGCTTGCAGTATTACCCCGATAATTTATCAGGAGGACAAAAACAACGGGTGGCGATCGCCCGCGCTCTGGTTAGCCATCCTCCCCTGGTGCTTGCCGATGAACCGACGGCTGCTCTCGATCGCCAGTCTGGACGTGCTGTCGTGGAATTAATGCAGACTTTAGCCCAGGAACAAAACTGTACAATCCTCATGGTAACCCACGATAATCGGATTTTAGATGTCGCCGATCGCATCATCCATATGGAAGATGGACGGTTGTCAGATAGCGATCGAACGAGTAGATTAAAAACGGGTTAATGGGCAATGAAAGCTTTTATAGCAGTTAGCATTAGTCTAGTTACATAAAGCTAATTCAATCAGATTATGAAAACACCAACGCTCCCGAATCTAGCAACACTATACGATGAAGATTATCAACTTTGGCTAGAAACCACACTACAACAACTGCGCTCCGGAAATTTTGCTCAGGTTGATTGGCAAAATGTATTGGATGAACTCGAGAGCATGGCTAAAAGGAATAGGAGAGCTGTTAAGAGTCTGTTAACCCGACTTTGGGAAAACTTACTCAAGCTCCGTTACTGGGAATCAGAACGAGAGTATAGCGCCAATAAATGGAAAGCTGAAATCACGACATTTCGGCAACAGATTCGAGATGAATTACTCGATAGTCCCAGTCTGAAATCCTACTTGCCTGAAATTTTTCCAGAAACCTACCAAGATGCTAAAAGTGTCATATCCCGTTTAATGGATACATCTATCTCTTCTTTCCCAGAAGTCCCTCCTGCATCGTTAGAAGAGGTTTTAGAAGACGATTGTTTTTTTGATTAATTTGTCCAAGAGTCTACACTCATCCACACCGGGAACCGAGTTTAGTTAAGATAGGGATCAGAAGACTCGATCAATTGACTTGTAACCATTCCCTAATCAGTGTTGAACCGTTATCCCGCTCTTTCCTTATTTGCGATTCTAGTGGCGATCGCTCCCTTAACTTCCTGTGCCAATAGCTCTGGAGGTATAAGCCTAGAACAACTGCTTGCTCCCGATCCCCAACTGCAAGCCAATCCCGCATCCCAATCGTCTCCCCAAGCTTCTCCTGCACCGGCTTCTGCCATTGAGCTTCCCGATAATTTTCCTTCAGCCATTCCCCAATATCCTAACGCTACCCTAGAATTGGTTTCTCCCCTCACTGCTGCTGAAGAAGGCACGATTACCCGTTGGTTTAGTGCGGACTCTACAACATTAGTCAGACGCTATTACCAACAACAACTAAATGAGCGCACCTGGGAAATTATTAGCGCTCCAGATGCACCAGAGCTGTCTGCACGTCTTGAGCGCTTGGAACTTACCCTCAACTTTGCTCCTCCCACTTCTGGACAAACCACGTATACGTTGACTTATCGGATAGACGATGCACCGACGGCGATTAGTTCTCCAACCGTTTCGCCGAGTCCTTCACCCACTATTTCTGTGAATCCTTCACCGACTTCTGAGAATAATGATGCAGAAATCGATGAAATCCTAGACGTTTCTACTCCACTCTCGCCAGGAGTCACAGAATTGATTACTCTCGGCATTACTAATAATTCTTCTACAGAAGCATTTCAACCCCATGAAATCATTACCCGTGGAGACTATGCTCGCTGGTTAATGAATGCCAATAATCAAATCTATGCCGACGATCCAGGTAAACAAATTCGTTTAGCCTCTACGACTAGAGATCCCGTTTTTCAAGATGTCCCAAAAAGCGATCCAGATTTTGCTTATATTCAGGGATTAGCAGAAGCCGGATTAATTCCCAGCGCCCTGATGGGAGAAGCAACGGAAACCCGGTTTCGTCCGGATGCACCCCTGACGAGGGAAAATCTCATTGGTTGGAAAGTCCCCTTAGATACTCGTTCAGCTCTGCCGAAAGCGACGATAGAAGCAGTCAAGGACACGTGGGGATTCCAAGATGCGAGTAAAATTAATAGCCAGTTTTTGCCGAGTATTTTAGTGGATTTCCAAAATGGAAATAATGCCAATATCAGGCGCGTTTTTGGCTACACAAGGCTATTTCAGCCCCAAAAAACAGTAACCCAGTTGGAAGCAGCAACAGCGCTAACGTATTTTGGAACACAGGGAGAGGGGCGATCGATTACAGCGCTTCGCACCGCTCAGGAATAAGAGGGAAAGAGTAAACGACCTGATTTCCTTACCCTGACTATTTTACCGGTTGTTCTAGCTGCAATCTGGGTGGAAACTGCTCAAAAAAACGAGACTATTTTGTCTTGTTTAAGTTATTATAGTCTCATGGATAAGTCAATCCAGTCCCATGAGTCAATTGAGCCAGTCCAAAACTATGTCCAAATCTAAGCAAGCCCTGCTGAATACAGCGGCGGCTGTACTGGCACGAAATCCAGGGGCTTCCCTGAGCGAAATTGCTGCCCAGGCAGGTATTGGGCGTGCAACACTATATCGTTACTTTCCATTACGGGAGGTGCTGATACGAGAATTGGCAATGGCGGCGATCATCGCTATCGATCAAGTCACGGCTGAGGTTCAAGCCCAAAACCTGTCCAGCGATAAAGCACTACTGGAATTTCTTAAAGGAGTTGTGCCTTTGGGAGATCGCTTTCATTTCTTAGCTACAGAAATATCCGCTTACCAAGATCCAGAAGTGAACGCAGCCTATGATCGCCAGTTAAAAGAGTTAGATGTATTTGTCCTCCAACTCAAACACGATAGTGTGATTGCCCCAGAAGTCCCCAATACCTGGGTGACGATGGTGATGGATTCTTTAATTTGGACGGCTTGGTCTGCGGTCAACAGTGGGGATATTGCCCCTAATGATGCTGCCATTCTGACTTATCGCACATTGCTGAAAGGACTGAGCTACAGCGTTCATATCGAAAGTTTAGATTCTGGAGATCGGTGATGAAAAAAAACTTCACCATATATGGTCGTGCTTTTGGAACTGTGGCGATCGTCGTTGCAATCACAACAGGAATTCTCACCTCAGTTTATTATCTCACTCGCACCCAGGCATACGACTCAACCATTGATTCCCAAGGGGCATCGACAAGGCCAGTATCGTCAGTTAAAACCTCACCGACTCAATCCTCGCGAGCATCGCTAGTGAAAGCCTCACCTGCTCCATCCTCATCAACATCGCTAGTTCAAACCTCACCTGCTCCGTCCTCGCGAGCATCGCTGGTTCAAACCTCACCTGCTCCATCCTCATCAACATCGCTGGTTAAAGCTTCACCTGCTCCATCCTCATCTGTTTCAGCATCCTCTACTCCAGATCGATCAACAGCAAAATCTACAGAGTCAGCTCAAAGAGCCAGGATAGAAACCGAAGTAACCCTCACCATCGAGCAACAACCACCTGAGCAGCCTCTGACTCCACCTACAATATCTTCCATCGAATCTGGAGGGTCAAACTTGCCTGATGCGGTACAAGTTGCGAATAAACCTGCTGCACCCACTCATCAGTTGAGGCAAGAAGGGACCATTCAACTGGTCGGCATTGTCAAAGAAACCCGCATTCAAAATAGTCAATATGCTCAAGATTTAGAGCAGCTTTGGCTTCAATATGCTGAGTCTGAGACCCTCTTTAGTCTCGAAAATACGGTGGATAATAAAACCTACGTGGCTTACCTCAACTATTCAGAAAATCGCGATCGCTTCACCATCATCATCGGTCATCGGGTCGCTACTTTTGATACGGTTCCTGCGGGTCTGAGCCAAATCACCATTCCGACCACAACTTATGCCCAGTTTAATATAACGGGTAATCTGGATGAGGCGATCCCCAAAACCTGGGAAGCGATTGAAACCTCGAACCTCAAGCGAGCGTATAGCACAGACTTAGAGGTCTACGATTATCAGCAAGAAAACGTTGCCGAAATTTGGGCTTCAGTCAATTAAATCTACTTCAAAGAGAGGAAAAAAATAATGACGATCGCAAACGCAATGCCCGTCCTGCCAGTCAAAGCATACACATCCCAAATGTGGTTCGATAGAGAAATGGCTACTATCTTTAGCCGTACTTGGCAGATGGCAGGCTTTATTGAAGATCTAACTGAGTCTGGTGATTACCTTACTGTTCAAGCTGGATTACACAATATTTTAGTCCTGTTGGATGATGACAAACAGCTCCGCGCTTTTCACAACGTCTGTCGCCATCGTGGTACTCAATTACTGCGGGCTTCAGGCAAACGCAAGAAATTCCTCACCTACCCTTATCATGATTGGACGTATAACCTCAGCGGTGAACTCAAGGCTGTGCCTGAGCGTAAAGAGCAGTTTCCCGATCTTGACCTCAAAACTCTGTGTTTGCATAGGGCAGCAGTGGGCACCTGGCGGGGGATGATTTTTGTCCATCCCGACCCGAATGCGGATGACCTATTAGATTGGTTTGGCCCGGTGGAACCTTATCTTGGCCCCCATCAACCGGAAAATTTGGTGGAATATGTGGAAGGTCGTGCCCGCCATGAAATTAATGCCAACTGGAAGATTATTGTTGAAAATTACATCGACGGTTACCATCTGGCTCATCTCCATTCTGAAACGCTATATAGCGCTTCGCGCTAGGGAATAGGGAATAGGGAATAGCTTGTATGGCTTAGGTTCTAAGGTTTCAAGCTGTACCTCATAAGAAACGCTATATATGTATGCCCATCAACACCAAAAAACGGGATTTGTTGGCGATCACTTTCACTTTTTTGAGCCGCTCTCATCCGATTATCTAGATGGGATTGAAAATAATGCCCCGCTGCCCCTCATTGACCATATTCCTAAAGATAAAATTGGCGCTTATGTACCCATGCTCTTTCCTAATTTGGGGTTAGGCGAGGCGGAATCAAGCTGGAGTACGTTTCAGGTGATTCCAGTAGCTCCCAACAAGTCTATTGTCGAAGTGCGGACTAAAGTGATGCCAGTTTCAGACTGGAAATTTATGCAGCAGGAATGGAAATCCTGGAATTTTTTCAAGAATTTTAAGGGGGATAAGTATAGAACAGAAGATCCAGAAGATCCATTGGCTTCGGGTGATTTTATGGTAGAAGATATCTATGTCTGCGAGCAACAGCAGCGATCGTTTAGCTCACCCTATTTTGCGGTAGGGGCGATCGCCAAAGATCTCGAGCAATCTGTTTATCAGTATCAACGCAATATTCAAGCCTTTTTAGAAGGTCGGGAGAATTAAAGACACTAATCCTTGAGTTGCTGCTAGATCTTTCCTCTATTGCTTATTCGCTTGATCTCTATGCCTCTTGACCCCTCCTTAATTTTATCTTTGTTGCAAGTGAAACGCTCGGAATTTAAAGGCTTAGAGTCCCAAGTTTTTGAGAAACTACGACCCTATCGCCAAGCCCTTTTGCATCGTTCTAGGGAAGTGGTTGAGCGATGTAAAAGCATTGAGTTAGTGGATGAGCAGGATTCGATTTATGCTGAACCGTTGGAAAGGGGCGATTGCGGTTGGATCGTGAAATCGAATCTGGTTTGGCAAAATCGAGAACAAAGCTTACAGTGGGTGCGCGATCTCCTCACGGGAATTCCCACATTTGCTGTTGATGGTTCCCAAATCTATCCGAGCAAGGACTTTTCCCTACCCATCGCGGTGATTCAAATTGGCTGGTTTGAAAACTTTCATCGTGGGGATGGGGACTATGAAAAAGATGTCGCGGTAGATTTAATTACCCCCAATCAATTTGCCGCTCTGGAGAAAGGGGAATCCTTGGATCGCCTGGTGAACCGTCGCCGTTTAGAATTGGAAGTGCGCCGCATCATCGATTATATGCACGTCCACAGCCATCAATCCTCGCGCCTAGTATTTTATGATGGTTCCCTGATCGCCAGTTTTGCCCAAACCTTCGATCGCGCCACCTATCAGTGTTACCTCAAAGCCTTGCGTCAATTATTGACCGCCACTCAACAGCATCAAATTCCCCTGGTAGCCTATATCGATACTAGTGTTGCTGAAGATACCACGCAAATGCTGCAACGGGTGTTAGGATTACCTCCTATTTCTGGAGTTAGCGATCCGCAACTCCTTAATCCACTGATGGAATGGGGCGATCGCACGGTTCTCTGTCGCTGTTGTCGTCCTGGTATCCTCCGCGACTATCAAGAGCAAGCGAATCAAGTCACGTTTACCTATCTGAAAACCCATGCAGGATACCCAGTGCGCCTGGAATTGCCCTTCTGGATCTTTGAAGCGGGGTTACTGGAGCAAGTGATCGACTGGGTACGCGCAGAAGCTATTATTGGGCGCGGATATCCTTATGCGATCGAAACCGCCGATCAAGTCACCGTTCTCCGCAGCGAAGATCGTAAACTCTTTTACCGCCTTCTCCAAGATTGGGCGGAACAGGAAGAGATCCCGTTTCGACTCTCCCGGAAAATGGTCAGCAAAGCCCACCGGCGTTAGAGGAGTTATGAGTCAGGATGAAAATCGAAGAAAATTTACGGGTTGCTTCTTCTAGACTACACGATAAATTTATACAAAAACTCATCGTTTTCAATCAAGAACCTGAGTTTTCATTAACTGCTTTAATTGAGAACTATGTAATCATGAATTATCCGGTTAAATTAGAGCAAATCAACCAACTCAAATCTTGGTTAGATGAATTTAGACCCTTTGACTGGGCGATCGTGACGGAACTGAAAAAACTCTATGATGTTCAGTTTACCTATAACTCAAATGCCATTGAAGGGAATACGCTAACCCAAAGTGAAACTGAGTTAGTCTTAACGAAGGGAATTACGATTGGGGGTAAGACACTTGATGAGCATTTGGAAGTGATTGGGCATAAAGAAGCGATCGACTATATTGAAATGTTAGCCCAGGTGGATACGGAAATTAATGAATGGGAAATCAAACAAATCCACAATCTAATTCTGCGAAAAATAAACCCCAATGAAGCGGGGAGTTATCGCACTCTAGATGTGATGGCAGCAGGAACGAATTATCGTTATCCTCCCCATTATTTACTGTCTCAACTGATGAGAGATTTTGTGATTTGGCTCAATTCAGACTCAGCTTTAAACCTTCATCCTGTGGAATATGCAACCCAGGTACATTATCGCTTTGTTTCTATCCATCCTTTTCGGGATGGCAATGGACGAACAGCTAGATTATTGATGAATTTACTATTACTTCGTGCAGGATACCCCATTGTTGTCATTCATAATCAAATCCGCAATGATTATATTAATGCTCTGGTGTATGGACAACACAATCAAGATGATTTGAGTCAGCTTTTTGATTTGATTTGTGATGCGACGATTCGCTCACTGGTGGAATTTTTGCAGGTGTTGGTTACGGCAGGTGCGAGTCAAAATAAGGGGCAAATTTTTTATCAGCAAATTACTGATTTTATGGATCGGATGAGTGAATCTCTAGACTAACAGAACAGACATGATGGTTGCTCATCTCTTAGTCTAGATTGGCTACTACGGGAAAATAGTAAAAGGATAGCTCAACTTAGCCAATTCTCCAAGTTCAACTCTTTAATCCGTCTCAAATCTTCATCTCGCGATACTACCGTTAACCCCTTAACGATTGTTGTTTTTGTGCTCGATACAAACCAAAATTATCAATAATGATGGCATCTTGGCGCATAATGAGAGAAACAATATTAGTATCTAACAGATAGCCCATTGCCCTTGATTATCGTCCCTCAATCGCATCAATCAGCTCATCTAATTCCTTGGGACTCATGTCTTTAGCTGCTGTTGCCCAAAGATGCATGGCCATAATACCATTACAGCGATCGCGCAAATCCCGATCCGCGATCGCCGCAAATATCTCGAGTAAATGGTTCTCTTCAACCGTTTGAAAAATCGTCTCTACCATTTCCTGAGCGACTACATCCTATCGATAAAACTTTTCGAGCGCAATCAAATCCTCAACAACATCCACAATTCGTTGGCGTACCCATTCCCGATTCCCGGTTACCACAGATATAACTCTTCCCTCTTCATTTTTAACTCATTACACCTTAGATACTGCTAGGGGAATATGGGGCTTAAAGTTCCTCAAAGCGATACAAAACGACCCCCGTTTGAGGATGATTATCCACCGTCACATAACCCTTTTTCAACATCTCCAGTAACAGGTTTTCCACCTCATCAAAATCTAAACCCGTATCCACCACTGCTTGAGTTACAGAAATCTCTCCTCCTCGTGCAGCAGCCGCTTTAACTAATTTCACCTTAGTGGGTTCTGGCGCTTGTTTTTCAGTCACCTCTACCACTTCACAGGGAATCGTCTGAGGACTCAACGGTACACCGGTTGGAGATAACCCATGTTTGAGCCGATATTTGAGGTTATATTCATCAACCATACCGGGAATAAAAATCAAGTCAATAAATTGACCAATCCCAAACAGGCCGAATGTACAGCACCAGAGAATACCTGTAGCGATTTTGCCATTATACAGGCGATGAATACCATTGGCTCCAAACATGCCGAGGAGCCAGAGTAGATAGGTTGTGCTAACCTTATTCATGGGTTGAGTATGGCGAGTATTTTGGAAGCAAAACTTGTGGTTTATCCTATGCTAGCACGAGAAAGAGTGAGAGGTGAGGAGCGATCGCGGAGATCGCTCCTCACTCCTTTCAGCTCGTCCTTTAAGATACGCTATAATACTCGGTCTTGGGATAAACACTGATAATCAGATCGCCTACTTCAAAGAACAGACCTTCTTTTTCCGACTTAGAAAACTTCAGATCCCCTGATTTAGCTGAGAGTTCATCGGCAGTATAGGCAACAGCTTCTAACTCATCCGGAATGAGTCCCGTTGCACCAATATGAAACACCAACGGCGAAATCTTGTCTCGATAAAGGGTTTCTAAGGCTTGATTAACCTTCCTCAATCCTCCAGTCAAGGCTTCCACAAATTGCTCGGTTTCCACCGTTTCTCCTTGCCATTTTTTCTCCAGTGAGCTAACCAAATCAGCCGCACCTAACTCCTGCAAAAGTTCAGTTACACTGCCATTTTTTTCCAAGCCCAGAAATTCGTCAAAAATGGGCTTCATCAAGTCGTCTACCTTCGTCACTTTTGTGCGCTTCGATAACGTCTTGTAACCAAACACGACCGGTGTATCTAGACTTTGGGCAAAGGTTGGCTTATCTAACTTTTCTCCCGTTTGGCGATCGCAGACTTCATAAAACCGATCTAAAAACTTGTTGGCTGAATGCAATTGACCCAAATTGAGAATTTCACAATTTCCTAACTCAATTTTATAGCTCACCCGCGAATCCACTTTACCGGTATTCAATGCTTCTTCTAGATCGGAATATTCGGTAGTTGTGGGAAAATTCAGATACAAACTCTTGGATAAATAATGCTCTTTCAAGGCAGCCAGTTGATCGGCAGTATAGGTCTCAGATACTTCTTTCAGATGGGCAGAAAAGAGACTCGATAATACCCGCAAAATGGCTAATCGAGAAAAAATTCCCTGCACTTGAGTATAATCGGCAGCCATGGGCACAATCGGTAACTGGGTTAAGTCGATTTTGTATTCTGTGTTAAAATCAAATTGGTCGGCATCAGTCAACAGATTCTGTTCTTTGAAGACCTTAAAGACTTTGGCATTACTAAATTTTACCTTGAAAGTCTCAACATTTAACTCCCCATCTCCAACCAGAGTATAGTTGTTATAAGATTTCAAGTCATTGAGCAGAATCCCAGCAACTTCTGTAATTGGGGTTTTATCCTCAGATTTAACTAATTTTACTGGACGGGTAATCAGTAAATTGATGGTTGCGGTATTGCGATTAATGTCAAATGACCCCATTTGCACATAGTCGCCACTGTCCACATATTCGGTTTTCAGCCAAGGTTTGACTAGGTTGCCTTCTGCATCTCGCTGCCCAGGAATACGCTTGACTCCCCGGCGTTGATAATGATCTTGGAGATGTTTGAGATTGAGAATGATTTGGTCTTTGTGGGTCTCGAATAACTGAATGAGCGCTAAAATCGGCAAGTTTTTGTTGATGGGGACTTCAGAAAGAATCTCGCGATCGCCTAAACTCTGAGGATCGTAAATAGCTTTATCTAAGTCTTGGGAAAATTCAACCAGTTGGCTATTGGTAATGGCTTTACCGTGACGCTGAGATAAGGTGGCATCAAAGGTGCTGACGAGGGCATATTTAGCCAGGTTTAAGTTCCCATCAATGAGTTGCGCTTTTGCGAAGGTAAATACGGATTCATCGGTTTGCGCTAGGGGGATATCGGTTAATTGCTCAAATTCGGCTTCGGTGAGTTTTTGATATTTATAGAAAATACCATCATCATCGGATTTAAGCCCCAAAATTTTCAGTTTGCCAGCATTGCCATTGAGCTTACGAGCGCTGTGGGAGAGGAAGAGTTGATAGTCATATTCTTTGAAGAGGGGTTCTTCGATCGCTTGGCCGATCGCCTCCCCTAAAACCTTGGACGTGTTGTAGAGTGAATCATAGACCTCTTTCACTGTGCCAGCTTGGACGCAAGTTCCAGACACCAGGTTGGCTAAACGAGAGAGTAACTTAAAGTCAGAACTGGCAGAATAGGCGATCGCGTTCAGAAAAACGTTATTCTGGTTTAGATTCTGACAAATTTGTTCTAGAGTTTGCACTTCCGATCGCACATTCGGATGATTCGCATAACCATCACTATGCAGGGTAATGCCCGTTAGCTCATCCGGTTGAATTAACTCAGTTGCCAGTTGCAGCGCTTGGGAAATGCAGGTTGCACCAGAAACGCGAATGTTTTGAATGTCCTGAATATAGGAAGAATTGAGCTTCATCACCTCTTGAATGGGGACGCGCTGGAAGTGCGAGATCAAATTTCCTTGGGAAGAATAGGAAATTAGGGTGACCACCAGTTGGGAATGGGTGTATTCTTCTAGAGTCAGGAGCTTGATCAGGGTTTCCTTGAGGGGGTTGATGTCATGGTACATTGAGCCGGAACGATCGATGACAATAATACTATGGGCGATCGCCTCCACTGCTTCCGTATTCGAGTTCTCTTCCTTCTGACTTAACGGTTGGCGATCGACCCGATAATAAGCCTTTGGCTCACCTGCTTGGTTGTAGAGGACAAACTTAGTTGTCGGTGCAGGGGTCAATTCAGCAGCGTTCTTAACCATAGGTTATCCAAGCCTCTTGCATCATTACCTCCCTATTCTAACCAATGTTGATTATTTTGTCAACCTAACAATTGGGGTTATAATCCACCCCTTGACTCTCCAGTTGGGTGGAGTGTTTACACTCTAGGCAATGAATTGGAGGGCGAAGGTTATGCAACAGCAAACGCTACAGGTAAAAGGCATGTCATGTGCCGGTTGTGCCCAACGGGTTGAAAATCTGATTCAAGGCATATCAGGGGTTACGAACTGTTCCGTTAACTTTGCTCTTAGGGAAGCAAGCATTGAATATAGTCCCCGTGCGGTTAGTTTAGATCGGATTCAACAAATAGTCGCAGATGCGGGATATCAAGCCCATCTTCCTTCAGAGGAAGAGGGGGAAGCACACTCCGATCTAGAGCGACAACAGTTACAACAAAAACTCTGGCTGGGGGGAGCGGTTTCCGTTCTGTTAGTGGTGGGTTCTTTCCCGATGATGACTGGACTTTCGATACCAGGTTGGCCCCATTGGCTCCATAACCCTTGGTTGCAATGGATAGTGTCAACTCCGGTTATGGTTTGGTGTGGTCATTCGTTTTTTGTCGGAGCCTGGAAAGCCTTTCAGCACAAGAGTGCGGATATGAATAGTTTGGTGGCTTTGGGAACCGGTTCAGCCTATTGCTATTCCTTGTTTCCGACCCTATTTCCTGGATTTTTTGAGGCTCAAGGACTGAGCGCAGATGTGTATTATGAAGCAGCCGTGGTGATCATTACCCTGATTTTGTGGGGGAGAATGCTGGAGCATCAAGCCCGATCGAAAACTTCATCAGCCATTCACGCTCTGATGGGCTTACAACCGAAAACAGCACGGGTAATGCGGAATGGGGAAGAGCAGGAAATTCTGTTAACCGAGGTGCAAGTGGGCGATCGCCTCTTGATCCGTCCTGGCGAAAAAATCCCCGTCGATGGTAGAGTCATTCAGGGTTCCTCAACGGTTGATGAATCCATGGTTACCGGGGAAAGTATCGCCGTGGAGAAACAGCCCGGTGATGAAGTTATTGGCGCAACGATCAATCAAACGGGTAGTTTTCAGATGGGAGCCACCCGTGTGGGCAAAGATACGGTTTTAGCGCAGATTATCCAGTTGGTGAAAGATGCCCAAAGTTCTAAAGCACCCATTCAGAAATTAGCCGATCGCGTGACTTCCTGGTTTGTGCCTGCGGTTTTAGCCATAGCTGCCATCACCTTTCTCACCTGGATTCTGTTGACTGGCAACCTCACCCTAGCCATGGTAACCACCGTCAGCGTTTTAGTCATTGCCTGTCCTTGCGCTTTGGGGTTAGCCACGCCCACCTCGGTAATGGTGGGAACCGGGAAAGGGGCACAACAGGGAATTCTGATCAAAGGGGCGGAAAGTTTACAACTTGCCCATCAGGTGCAAACCATTGTTTTAGATAAAACGGGAACGCTGACAGAAGGGAAACCCACAGTTACCGACTATATCACCGTTTTGGGAACCGCCCACGGCAATGAATTGAAACTTTTGTCCCTAGCAGCCAGCTTGGAAAAATCCTCTGAGCATCCCCTAGGAAATGCTGTAGTGGACTATGGAGAGCGTCAAGGGGTGAAAAAGAGCTTGAGCGATCCGGAGCAGTTTCAGGCGGTTCCTGGCTGTGGCGTGCAAGGTTATATTTCGGATCGCCTCATCCAACTGGGAACTCGGCGATGGATGGAGGAGTGTGGGGTTAATCTGGCGGTGAAAACGTCTCAGGGTGTGCCATTGAGCGAGTATCAGGAGCAGTGGGAGAATGCCGGAAAAACGGTAATTTGGATGGCAGTGGATGGACAGGTGGAAGCGATATTGGCGATCGCCGATGCGCTCAAGCCCTCTTCAGAAGCTGTAGTTAAACGCCTACAGCGCATGGGGTTAGACGTAGTGATGCTCACAGGAGATAATCAGAAGACAGCAGAGGCGATCGCCTCACAAGTCGGTATTACCCAGATTTTTGCCCAAGTGCGCCCCGATTCCAAAGCCGATACAGTGCGCCAATTGCAACAAAACGGTAAATTAGTCGCCATGGTTGGCGATGGTATCAATGATGCCCCTGCCTTAGCCCAAGCCGATGTCGGCATAGCCATTGGTACAGGAACCGATGTGGCGATCGCTGCTAGCGACATCACCTTAATTTCTGGTGACTTACAAGGCATCATCATCGCCATTCAACTCAGCCATGCCACCCTAAACAATATCCGCCAAAACCTATTTTTTGCCTTTATTTATAACACCGCCTCCATCCCCATTGCAGCCGGTATTTTATATCCCCTTTTCGGTTGGTTACTCAATCCCATTATTGCCGGGGGAGCGATGGCGTTAAGTTCCGTTTCGGTAGTAACCAACGCCTTACGATTACAGAAGTTTGAGCCAAGAGGCTGACTAGAAACCGGGTTTGTGCCCAACTTTGTCGTTCCTATCCCAGATTCTCAGAGAAACCCGGTTTCTTTGCCCCTCAGCCAAGACGAGAAACAATTCTATAGTGCTTTATATTGCTCCAATACTGATATACTCAGGGATGGGAGTTCTCGCGATCGTCACGGTAACATCCGATCCCCCCCCCGACTAATCCTACATCGCCTTGGAGGACACTATGGAAGAGGTAGAGACTCGTTTTGAGGTGCGTTTGATCCAACTTTCGGAACAAGTGGATCGGTTAACGAAAGAACAGGAGAATATAAAAGAACAGCTTGCAAAAATAAAAGCGTCTGGTTTATCCGATACGAAACCTACACAATCTACTTCCCCTGCTGACACTCAACCCTTACAGTCAGGAACTCAACTCGATGCACCCTCAAACGACATCCCCTTACAATCTTCTTCTGGACAAAGTTATGCACGGTTAAAATATCTTCTCAAATGTGGACATTGGCAAGAAGCAAATGAAGAAACAGTCTTTCAATTACAGAAATTAACTGACTCTGGATGTTGCAGCGATATTTCTGAAAAAGACTTAGCAGAAATTCCTGCTGAGGATTTAGAGATTATGGATCGTCTTTGGTTCCAATACAGTCATGGTAAGTTTAGCTTTAGTATTCAAAGTCAAATCTACCGAGAAATCGGAGGAACTGAAGACTCTAGAGAGATTGTCTTAGAGGACTTTGGAAAGATTCTAGGTTGGTACACAGATAATGACGGTTGGATGAGTGAGGGTGATTTAATCCTTGATCTCGAACAAGCACCAATAGGTCACTTTCCTTACATAGAAGAACTGGATTTAGATCTCTATAAAATCTTACTGTGTCGTGAAGAATGGTCTGAATTTCAACCTATTTCCGAAATGGAAGTACAGATAAAACTGCTTGCCGAAAAAGAAAGAATCAGATCGTCTGACGTGTACCAAGAAGAACTTGCCAGGGAACGGGAAAAAGAGCGAGCAACTCTCATTGATGCCTTTTTACAGGACAAATTTACCGAAATTGATGAAGAACTCTTAGCCATCAAGCCAAAAATGATTTCCCTTCCCACAAGCAAGTTTGTCAAGACATTACTGAAACTCCGCAAATGGTCTCGCGAACAACTTCTAGAATATTTACAAATCTCATAAGCAGTTTAGAGTTGCGAGTTAACAGAGCTAGGCAATTCTGACGAATTGCCTAAAGTGACAAAAGAGGGTTACTTGCCCAAACCATTTTTATTACAAGCTATCCAATATCTGCAAATATTTCAGCGTTGTAGAGCGCCAAGTCCACTTTTCTAGTTTAGATTTGACCAACTTCATATCTATTGGCTCTCTCTTTTCATTATAGTGGTTCTTTAGGGCTGCATAAAATGACTCGACATCATTATTGGTAAAAAAAGTGATGTATTCATGAATTTGATACAGCTCTGCAATTTCTCTGAAAGGTGTAAGATCTGAACATATCACTCTTTTTCCCTTCTGAATAGATTCAATCACTGGAAGACCAAAACCTTCATAGAGGGAAGGATAAACAACAAGATTACAATTGACATATTGTTGTTCAATGTCCTTTCTAGACAAATAGCCTCGCGCAATAATGGTATCCTTGAAAACATCCAAATGAGAGAAATAAAATTGTCTAGCTAACTCGCTATAAGAGTTTTCCATCTCTTGATTTTTTATGAATTTTTCCGTATTCTTACCGGTTAATATCAATTGACATTTACATCCGTCTTCTAAAAGCTTCTTGAACGCTTGAAATAACAGAAGATGATTTTTGTTGCCTTTACTAGACGAAGGATAATAGATAATATAACCATCCTCTAAAGTTTTTTCATTGGCTCCATCTTCATCAACACAAGTATCATCACTACAAACATCAATTGCATTTTGGGCATAATAAAGCCGTTTTTTTCTAGGATATTTTTTTCTCACCTCATTAAAGCTAAACTTTGAAACTGCGATCGCCGATTCAACATTCTTGATTGCTTTTTCAATGAAAATATCTCTGATTTCAGGGACTTTTGTCAAAGGTTCTTGTTGCATGTGTAATCCATACAAGTCATGAATTATCACAGCTTTAGGAATATTTAAATGGATTAAAGCATTCATTTTCTGATCGAAACACCCGGCATGGGGAAAAATTAGGTGAGTATAATTTCCATTACGTATTACCTGTACCAAGAATAGATGGCGATACACCCTATTGATTAACCCATTGAGCAACCGCCTACAAAATTTAAATTGCTTATTGGGTAAACTTTCAACCTGAATCAAAGATGTGTGCTTAAACTCTTCAATATATTTATTTTGTACATATCGAGGGACAATAATACCGACTTTAATATTTTCTAGGGCCATATTTTGGGCTAATTTGACTAAGACATAATCTACACCTCCAGGCATAGGTCGGTTATAGTAAAAGAGTATTCTTTTTTTTATCACAACTCTTGAGATCTTAGGAAATATTATCGATCAATTTCAAATATTTTTGAGCAGAAATTTTATCAGTAAATTGCTCCAACCACTCAGAGTCAACAGCTAACCTCTGACCTGATAATACCCTTAAAATTGCCTCAGCTATAAACTGACTATTTCCTACGGAGACTAACTCGCCATATTGACCACCCGCTAAAATTTCTTTGGGGCCACTAGGGCAATCTGTACACACAACTGGAGTTTCCAATGCTAACGCTTCAACGATCACATTACCAAAACCTTCCCAAATTGAAGATAATACATAAACGGCTGCTTTTTTAATATAAGGATAGGGATTATCAACAAAACCAGTAATTGCTATATCTTCTGCTAAACCTAATTCTTGCCCCAAAGCAAGAAGCTTTTTCTTTTCTCGGCCACTCCCCAAAATGAGCAGTTTTGCCGGTTTGATTGTTCTGACTTGAGCAAAAGCAGAAATTAAGGTGGGAAAATCTTTTTGTGAATCTAATCTGCCTACGCCTAAAATGACTGGAGGTTCTCCGGGTTGAAACCAAGGGTGGTCTAAAGGCTCTTCAGATTTGACGAGCATTTGAGGTGTAATGACTGGATTATAAATCACTTCAATCCGTTCTGTTGGCAAACCGGTGACTTCTGCTAAATCTTGAGCCACACCCTGAGACACTGCCACAATACCATCGGCCCAAGGATAAAAGAGTCTGGCTAATAAGGGTGACCAGCGGTCGGTTTGACAACGCTGGGCATGAACTGAAAGAGTATTATGCTCTGAAACAATCACTTTAGTTGCACTTAAGGGTAATGCTTTTGCCCATAAGGCAATTTCATTATTATAGTGAAGACTTGAAAGCAAAGTTTTAGGTTTGTCTTGTTGTAAATAGCTGGCTAATTTAGGAAGACTAGCGAGCATACGAGGTGCTTTCAAGTCTACAATCCTGACTTTTGAGGGCACTTGATTTAAGTAAGGGCCAGCGACAGTATTCATGACTAAATCTATATTTAGCCCTTGCTGCACAAAGTTTTGCATCAAATTGACCATTACCCGTTCAGCACCACCACCATTAAGCCAACGCAGATAAATTGCGATATGGGGTCTTTGTTCTGACACAACTACACTTATCTACTACACCAACGGCGTTATCGGCCATTTGAGTCAGATTCTTGCACTCGCTTTCTCCAAGCAGACCTCCCAGATAATGTCGAAATCCAGTTTTTTGTGCCTTAGTTCTCAACAAATCGTCAAATTTTTGACTTCATCTGTCAAAAAAAGGAGGCATCGCTGATGGAGGAGTTTCTTTCATCACCCAAATAACAACTTGAAATAGCCTATATTAAACGATTATAACTTGATTTGATCATTTTCCTTGTTTAAGTCCCGTTAAGTCCTTTATTGATGCACCAGAGGCTGACACTATACTCTATAACAGCGCTGTATCTCCCTATCTACATATCCTCCCATCACAGCACAAAGCACTGTAGCGCAGCATCCAGGGACAATAATTTTCATTTCCAACATAAATTCTCAACCGATCCGGAATGGAAATGGGTGAGGGTGTTGCTACTCTTACGACAATTTTGGCAGCCTTTCCCTACAGCCTGCCAAAATTGCTGAGTATTTGTGTAGATTTCATAATTTATTGGTCAGATAAATAAACCTGGCTTTAAAAATAGGGATTTCTAGGGGTCTCCCCTTGTGCTGGTTCTGTATCTTTGACAGAGTCTTTATTTGAGATGCAATCTAAATTCAGCAGCTTTGCCGATGGCATGGCTGAGGAACTGGCATATGCTGAATATAGGGTAAAAACAAAGCCTACTAAACGCCGTGAAGTTTGCGTGCATCTGTTGAAGCAAAAATAATCATTATTAATGTTGAAGACGGCGGTTAAGTGGGCAACACCAGATAACACAGAACAGAAGGAGCAAACCTCATGAAACTTAATTCTATTCAAACTCTTATCGGTACTGCTGCAACTACCGCTTGTCTGCTGAGTATGACCGGAGTTGCCCAAGCTGGAAGCTTCTACAACGGTTGGAACTACGCTCGCGACTACTCCAATGATGGTACTGGTGGCTATTCATGGGTTGATGGGCGCAAAGTATCAGGCTATGAAATGTATGGCATGGCAGTTCACCAAGAGGGAGACACCATTACCGTTGGAATTAACGCCAACCTAGCGTTAGATGGAAGATATCATAGTGGTGCGAAAGACAAAAACATCGGTTGGGGTGACTTTCTCTTCAGCGTCGGTGGACAAGAGTATGGTATTCACTTCGCCGAAACCAACGACTCCTTTGGACGGGGACTCAAGAATGCCGCTCAGGATACTGCTCAGGGAACCAATCCTCTAGGTCTGTATAAAGACATTACCACCAAAAATGTTAGTGCCAGAAACTCGGGTTGGTCTACCATCCAAAAGCATTACAATCACACCAAAAACCGCAGCCTGAATGTTCAAGATCGCAATGCTGGTATCAAGTCTTTCGGCGATTTTGATGCCTCTGAAACTTCTTTCTACACAGCCAAGCGTGGCGCTCCCACCTCCATTGCCTCTGGAACTAAAGTCGAAAACGATAATTTCCAACTGCTGAGTCAGAGCCAACTGAGCAGCTTAGGCTTAGACTTTGGGGGCGCTTTTGGAGTCGGCAACAATAAGCTGGGAGCTACAACCTTTGGCTTTAGCTTCACCAGAACCCCGGAAATGCTCGGTGAGTTTGTGGCTCATCTGTTCGCTGAATGCACCAATGATGGGATGGCTATAGAAGGTATTTTTGAAGAAGTCGCTACTGTTCCCGTTCCCGAACCCACTGCACTCACTGGTTTAGCTCTCGTCGGCTTAATGTTTGCTGGTGCAAAGCTGCGTAAACAAAGCTAAATAAGCGTTTTGGGTTATCAGGTGACCCATCGCTGGTGCGATCGCCGCCCCAAGGAATAGTAAAGTGAGTTGTTGTAGACTAGAGACAAGGTGTACCTTGTCTCTAGTTGTTTGCATATGCCAATTCAAATTCCGATTGACGATCGCCAAATTGCTCAGTTCTGCGATCGCTGGAAGATTACGGAACTGGCATTATTTGGTTCGGTCTTGCAAGAAAATTTCGATCGCGATCATAGTGATGTTGATGTCTTAGTTTCCTTTGCCGAGGATGCCCGTTGGACGTTGCTGCATTTGGTGGATATGGAAGATGAGTTACGGAAAATATTTGCCAGAGATGTTGATTTAGTGGAACGTCAAGGAATTGAGCAAAGTCGAAATTATCTGCGGCGCAAAGCAATTTTAAGTTCTACTCACACGATTTATGCAACCTCGTGAGATTCACTACTTACTAGATATGCTCAATGCAGCTAAGTTAGCTCAGGACTTTGCTTCAGGTATTGCGTGGGAAGATTTTGAAGCGGATCTCATGCGCCAAGCAGCCGTATGACTCCTAATGCTTAGAATGACTCAAGAAGGATCTTTCAAAAGCCTAGGGTTTTCAGGGCGATCGCTTGTGCGTCTGGCATTTGTCCGTAACTGAACACATAAGGCACAGTATCGGGCAGTTGGGGACGCAGAATTTCCAAGATATAGGGACTGCCATAAATGACCAAGGCTTGCAGATGATGGGTTTTAAGCAAGGCTTCAAACCAGGCGATCGCTGTTTCATTCAACGTGGAACTCCCGCGAAAGGGATGACCGCGAACAAACAATTGTAACAAGGTTGGTTCTTGACCTTGGGGGAGTAAACTGGGGGTATGACGGTCTACGAGCTGCAACCGATATCCCTGGGCTGCTGGCATCAGAATGGCGGGCGCGGGTTTTGCCAATACGGAACAATCCAAGGCATCATCGACAACTATTAAATTACATCCTCCTTGGGGATTGAGGGGCAGATGTCCACCCGTTTCCTGGGCATCTTGGAGGATAGACTGCACGGCTTGGCGGGGTTCTGGGTTGCCCAGACTTTGGGGAAATTGCGGAGAATCTGGTCTCGGTTTAACCTTTTGTTTGGCTTGAAAAATGCGCTCTACGGAGGCTTCGATGCGTTCTGGAGCAATTTTTCCGGCTCTGACGGCGGCACAGACGGCGGCGATCGCCCCTGGAGGATCTTGGGGCATGAGCAGAATATCAGCGCCTGCTTGCACGGCTAAAACGGCTGCCTCGTTATTGCCATAATGCTGGGTAATGGCTCCCATCACCAGAGCATCGGTGACAATTAAACCGCTAAAGCCCAACTCTTGACGTAGTTTCTGGGTAAGAATTTTGGGAGATAACGTGGCTGGATATTGCTCATCCCAAGCCGGAATCTGCAAATGGGCGCTCATAATGCTATCGACTCCAGCGGCGATCGCTCCCTGAAACGGGGGTAGCTCAATCTCGGCTAACCGCCCTTCCGAATGGGGAAGCACCGGTAGTTCTAAATGGGAGTCTACCGCCGTATCTCCATGGCCAGGAAAATGTTTAGCTGTAGTTAAAATCGGATAGGGTTGAACTCCTTCAATATAGGCGGCAGCTAATTGACTCACCCGTTGCGGTGTTTGGGCAAATGCTCGCACATTAATCACCGGATTTTGGGGATTATTATTCACATCTACCACAGGCGCATAGAGCCAATTTAAGCCGATCGCGATCGCCTCTTTTGCCGTCATTTCCCCCATCTGTTGGGCATAGTGGCGAGCTGCTTGGAGTGATTTTTTGGCGATCGCCCCTAGTGCCATGGGAGGCGGAAAATGGGTAGCGCCACTAAAGCGTTGTCCCACTCCTTCCTCCACATCTGCACCCACCAAAAGGGGAAACATTGCCCAACTCTGCAAACGGTTAATGCGATCGTGCAGTTCCGCCGCACTTCCACCCACTAAAATCACGCCACCCACGCCCCACTGGGCAATCCAGGCTTTTAGGGTATCCTTCGGTGGTTCCCAATCAGGGTAGCGGATTTGATGATCGAATAAATAGCCACTTGCCCGAATGACGACCATTTGGGCAACCTGTTGCTCTAAAGAAAGAGAAGCTGGATCGGGCAGATGAAAAGAATAAGTTGAATGTACCATTGCTCTACACCTGCCTGACAGCTTTACTCATTGTCTTCAGCGGAGACAATCTTTTCTGAGTCCTCATCTTCGAGGGGATGATGCTCGTGGGAAATCTGGTTAATCAGATGCAAAAGGCGATCGCCCCTTTCCAAAGAGGTATCTTCTAAAAATACCACCTCTGGAGTGCGCCGTAACTGCATCCGATGGCCGAGTTCATAGCGAACATAGGGAGTTGCAGACTCCAATCCTTCCATGGTTTCGGCTTTTGCTTCTTCCGTACCGTAAATACTGACGAAAATTTTAGCATGTTGCAGATCTCCAGAGACATCCACATCAGTAACGCTGACCATACCCGCCCCTACTCGGTCATCTTTAATGCCATGAAGCAACATTTGGCCGACTTCGCGTTTAATTTGGGAGGACACGCGAGAGACACGACGACTGTTAGCCATAAGACTTCCTCCACATTTTGGGGTGATTAGCGGTTATTTTCTCGGGTCTAAAGTCCGAATCTGGTTTGATGCGATCTTCACACCGGAGCTAATCCTAGCATAGCCCGTAATGTCAGGGTTAGGAAGACTAAGCTGGAAACTAGAAGTCCCAAAGTGGCGATCGCCGTTACGGGAGTGCGAAAGAGCGGCTGGACAGATTTGAATAAAAAGAAGAAAATGCCTAGCGTGAAGGTAATTAAGTACCGAGGATAGCGCGATACGTTCTGAAAGAAGTCTCCCATGGGATCGAGTTTAGAGTGCCAAAAGTGAACAGGTCTCTAATTATTCTACCGCCTTTGAGTAGATACAACCCGATTGCCGATTGCCTATTGCCCATTCCCTAGTGCCTCACTCTTTTTCGCTTGCTGCCAGAGTTCCTCTAGTTCGTCTAGGGTATATTCGGATAGAGGGCGATCGCTGATCGCATCAACGATGCTTAAGCGTTTCAAAAACTTGCCATAGGTTCCGTGTAAGGCTTCCGAGGGATCTAACTCTAGCCAACGAGCGAGAGTAATCAGGGTAAATAGCACATCTCCAAGTTCTCCTTGTTGAGCGGCTTTATCCTCATGGGCGACAGCCTGTTTCAATTCAGCTAGTTCTTCCTCAAATTTACCCCAAACTCCCTCAATATCATCCCATTCAAAGCCGGCCGAAGCTGCTTTTTTAGAGATTTTCATGCCTGCGGTTAGGGGCGGCAAAGTCGATGCATATCGCTCTAATTTGCTGATAAAGTTAGGCGCTGCTCCTTTTTCCGCTGCTTTAATGTCTTCCCAATTTTGTCTAACGTCTTCGACACTTTCCACTTCAACATCAGCAAAGACATGGGGATGGCGACGGATCAGTTTGTCACTAATGCCATCAGCGACTTCTTTCAGGGTAAAGTCTCCATTTTCTTGGGCAATTTGGGCTTGCAAAACCACTTGCATGAGTAAATCCCCCAATTCTTCGGCGATCGCCCTTTGATCCCCTCCCCGAATGGCATCCACCGTTTCATAAGCTTCTTCAATCACATGGGGAATCAGGGATTGGGGCGTTTGCGCTAAGTCCCAAGGACACCCTCCAGAGGGCGATCGCAACTGGGCAATGACTTCAATCAGCCGTTGCATGGCTTCTAAGCTGGAGGCGATCGATGATTCGGAATGACTCATGTTTAGGGAATAGGGAATAGGGAATAGGGAATAGGGAATAGGGCAAACCCACTCCTAACTACCATAAACGATAAACTTGGTAGGTATTGTAATGGAACAGATGTGGACACTCTGGACGCAGAGGTGACTCATTATTTATTACTCCGTTTTCTCTTAGTCGGTTTACGAGCGGTGGAGCGACGACGGGGGGCACTTTTACGGCTGGGGCGTTTTTTCCATAGGCCAGACCAGCCATATTTTTGATAGCGTTTGTAAGTAGAACCGATATGATCGCCTAAAATATGGCTAATCGATCCTAGCTCTAATCCCACAAATAGGGCTAATCCAGACCAGCGATGTTCTTTTAAAGTCCTCCCGATCCATTCACCTAAATCCGTCCAACCCCAAGCTATAGCAGAGAATTGAACGGCGATCGCCCCGATCGCGAATCCGAATACAGCTATCCAAAAGAGCAAATAAATTACCCGCACCACCGTTCCAATCAGCACACCATGGGAGATAAACGAGCGATGATGTAAGCTCTTTTGATACGGTATCCACAGCCAGCGAAACCATCCCCAACGCCGAAAGGGGCGCGATCGCAAATCCAGATCCGGACTGAGCATCAATCCCCCAAACAGAAATCCCCCCGCTACCCATAGAGTTAACTCACTACTGCGGGTGATCGCTAAAGTCGCTCCAGTCACAAGGGGGAGACTCCACAGGGTAATGCGATCGTGGGTAGCACCAGAAGGCATAAAAATTAATTCAAAAAAAGCTTGCGTTATCTAATCCAGTTTGCTACAATAGGTTCTTGTGAGTCAAATGGGGGCGGTTAGCTCAGTTGGTAGAGCGCCTGCCTTACAAGCAGGATGTCACTGGTTCGAGCCCGGTACCGCCCATTCGTCTTCAGCTTCTACTAATCCTGAACCCTAGCTAGCTCCATCGTGCTTTTAAGTCAAGGGGCTTATACATATTTCACACAAGCATAGTTTAGCACCAGAAAACGAAATGGGACAGAAAGAGGTCACCATAAGACAGATGATTCTGTTGTGGTCACATGACCTCCTGGTTGGCGCTGAACACCCCCAAGATTTCTCTCAGGGATAACACTTCCCACTGTACCAAAGCATCTGGTTAACAAGATCTCAGATGGGTTCTATAGCAGAGAAAGGGATAGTTAGGACATTTTCTATTGCGATTCGTGCCTGTTGCTAGAGTGCCTTAAACCATCACCTAAGTGTCCTAACCAACTCCTTTTCTGCTACATAACTATATATTCCTAATCTTCATGATCTTCAAAGGGATCGTCTAGGGCTTCCGAGGGCGGCCCAAACGAGGTATATAACGAAACACCGGTTAACGCCAAGACAATTGCTACAATGCCGATATTAAGAACCGTTGCAGTTTCCATAGGTTTTTGAACTAAGATATACTATCCTTAAATATAGTATTACAAAAATTTACATTTGGGGGCGATCGCGGCGACCAAGATTCCTTCAGGATTCGCAGTTCTGCCAGACCCAGACCAGTGTAAAATCAGAAAATTGAAACGGAAGATAGGAGACCTATGGCACAACGTACCCGTTTAGGAGAGATCCTCAGACCCTTGAACTCGGAATATGGTAAGGTAGCCCCCGGCTGGGGAACCACCCCCCTCATGGGAGTGTTTATGCTACTCTTTTTAGTCTTTCTGCTGATTATTCTCCAAATCTACAACTCATCTCTTCTTCTGGAAGGATTAGACGTAGACTGGACAACTCTCGGTCGGTAGAATACGGCAATCATAATACAGTAACCAACGTTTACTCAGAACGTTTAGTGATTCCTGAAAACTCGGTTTAGTCGATAAACCGGGTTTTTTTACAGCGCTTTGCGCAGCAGAAGGGTAACGGGAAAACCGTTTTTCACGCGAGTTAATTTAGGAGAACAGAAGAGCATGAATATTTTTGGCATTGGTTTACCGGAAATGGCTGTGATCATGATTGTGGCTCTGTTGATCTTTGGGCCAAAGAAATTACCGGAAATGGGCAAGGCGATCGCCAAAACCATCCGTAGTTTCCAGCAAGCCTCGAAAGAATTTGAACAGGAATTTAAGCGCGAAGCTGCCCAAATTGAAGCCTCGGTAAAAGAGCAACCGAGCATTCAACCCAGTGTTGAAGTGAGCAAAACCCCTGAAAGCGAACCTCAAGAAACGTCAACAGCAAGTAATAATTCTACCTCAACTAGCTAACGAAGAACCATGAATAGCGAGCGATCGCCAAATCCCAAACCGCAACCCGCTCTCGCGATCCCCCAACTGATTGTCGGTTTAGGCAACCCAGGCACTCAATACGATGGTACTCGCCATAACATCGGCTTTGACATCATCGATGAATTAGCCCGGCGCTGGAATGCCTCCGGGAGTGCCAACAAAAAATTTCACGGATGGTTTGCTGAAGCGCCCTTTGCCAACGGGCAGAAATTGCGCCTGCTCAAACCTTCCACCTATATGAACCGCTCTGGGCAATCGATTCGCGCAGTTATAGATTGGTATAAACTGCCGCCCAATTCAGTCCTCATTGTCTATGATGATATGGATCTACCCGTGGGACGGATACGGCTGCGCCTATCCGGTTCCGCTGGAGGTCATAATGGCATGAAAAGTGCGATCGCCCACTTAGGAACCCAAGACTTCCCGCGTCTGCGAGTGGGGATCGGCTCCTCCAAATCTCCAGACACCGGGAGCAAAGACACCGTATCCCATGTTTTAGGCAAATTTTCCCCATCAGAAGCCAAAATCATCAATGATGTACTTCCAGGAGCAACCGATGCCGTGGAAATCAGCCTCAAACAAGGGATAGAAAAAGCAATGAACTTGTACAACAACCGACTGTTTGCTGCATAGTGAAGAGCGATCGCAATATCAAATTTTTAATGTTGAATTGATATGAGTTCTCAGCGCCTACCCGAAACCACCGTTTACGTCCGCGTATTGCGCCACTCTTGGCAACAAGGCTTCCTCGAAGGAGAAGTCTTAGCCGATCAATATCAATGGGAATTTCAATGGCTCTTTCGCCATGGACAACTCCTCGTTAAACCCTCCCTAGGACGCGCTCTCATTCAAGAACCCCTGGGGCGATTTTTAGAACAACGAGATTATCAATTAGAACCGGGTGGTGATTACACTTTCACCGTCCGTGCCCAATTTTAACTGAATCTTACCATCATTAATTTTTAATTTTTAACTAATTTATGTCCTTCACCTTCTTCGATATCATCCTCATTGTCCTTCTACTGATTTCCATACAACCGGCTTGGCAACAACGACGAATTATCCGGAGGCGAATCCAAACCCTAACCGCCTTTGAACAACAACGGGGAAGTCGAGTTATTTTGCTGATTCACCGTCAAGAATCGATTAATTTACTCGGCGTTCCCCTGTCTCGTTATATCAGTATTGAAGACTCAGAACAAATTCTGCGAGCCATTCGGTTAACACCTCCTGATGTTCCCATTGACTTGATTTTACACACCCCAGGAGGTTTAGTTTTAGCCACTGAACAAATTGCCCGCGCCCTGATTCGCCATCAAGCCAAAGTTACGGTTTTTATTCCCCACTATGCCATGAGTGGAGGAACGATGTTAGCCTTAGCTTCTGATGAAATTGTTATGGATGAAAATGCAGTTTTAGGCCCCGTCGATCCGCAACTGGGGAATTTCCCGGCTGCTAGTATTCTCAAAGTTGTAGAAGATAAACCTTTAGGAGAAATTGACGATCAAACGTTGATTATGGCAGATTTATCCCGTAAAGCAATTCAACAAGTCAAACGGTTTGTGCGCGAATTATTAGAAGATGATATTCCCCAGCAAAAGATCGCTCCTGAAAACATAGATCGGATTATTGAAGAATTAACCACAGGTAAAGTCACCCATGATTATCCCATTCCCCCAGAGGAAGCGAAAGCCTTGGGGTTACCTGTGGTGACCGGGTTACCGAAAGAGATTTATGGGTTAATGGATTTGTATCCTCAACCAACCAATCGGCGACCCAGTGTTCAGTATATTCCGATGCCCTACGATCGCTCGCCCACCTTACCTATCCCTAAAAATATAGACAAGTAGGATTAGAATTTAATAGTTCTTAGTAGTGCATCTAAAGTTCTAAACAGCAATGAGTTTCTCTCGACTGAGGTTTTGAAGAATACTGATTTGTCTAATACGCTGAAACTCTTTACTACTTCTATCGGCTAAGTGTAGTACCCAAGGCAATCGACAGGAACGGAAACCGCTGGCAGGATGTAACTGGGTAAGGTGATAGGTCTGTAAAGCGAGAAGCTCAAGAGATGTATTTCCGTACTCATGAACCACTCGAAGAGGTCTTACGCTTCCGATTGTTTGATTGATTGCCTCGCTACTGACTAAAGTAAAGGATTTTTCTTTCGGAGTAAATACAACACTACCCATCCGAGCATCATAGTAGACTGGGCTTCCATTTTCTTCAACGTCACGCCCCATTCTTCCTGCACCGCTCTTGCGCACGCCAACAACATCAACGGCAATATTTTGTTCTTTAAGTGCTTTTATTGTTTTCTCAAATTCACCTTCTTGAACCAATCCATCTCTCATCAGGAGTAGTTTCGTTGGCAAGCGGTTACAAATTTTATTAAACTTAAGGGTGAGCTTAGAAACCGTTTGCCAAATCGCTTGTCCAGAAAAAGTCTCTCCTCTCTGCACATCAGGTAATTCCCAACCCAGACTTTGCCCATCGGCAAGGACTGCAAATGCAGAGGTTCCGTAGTAAAGCTCTCGATTCGTTCCTGTATCGAAGCCAATAATTAAATCTGCAATTTCAGGATCGTTGAATGGGTTCAGTCGTATAGGTTGCCAGCCCGCTTTACACAAGAGTCCCAGCGAAACATTGAGGGCTTTGTACTTATCGGCTTTTGGTTTGGGCACTATAAATTGAGTGGCAATGCCGGCTTGTAGTGCCTGAACTCGGATATTATATTTGCGTTTATTCGGAGACCAAGGCATCACCACCAAAACCGTTTTTATCCCCTCATCAGCCCACTTTTGCCAAAATATTTGCTGCTCTAAGTCTCCTTTAGGTAAATCCTTCTCGGTACGATAGGACTTACCATTTATCTTTGTATTACTCTTAGCTGCTATCTCTTTGAGGCATTCCTGGACTTCAAAAGGATACTTATGTTCGTCATTGAAAAGATTCAGACATCCTAATTGAGTTTCGCCAACCTTAGCACATCCTTTATAGCGAACTTCAGCCGCTTTCTTTACTGTTTGATTATTGTTCGCCAGTAGTTCTGCTGGTGGCAAAATATATCCATCTACTGTTAACGCTTCAACAGTCCCAGGAATCTGATAAACTTTATTCACGATACGCTGTGCTGTTTCTTGAGATTGATAAATACGATCATTCAGGTTTTTTCTGATGGAGTTTAAAACATTTTGAATATCCTTTTTTTCCTGTTCCTCCAAATCTTGAGTATCAGCAAGATTTGCGAGCATTTCCATAGTTAAGCTGGGGGATAGTCTTTGGGATAAATGGGGTACCGACGTAGCATTCCACTGGTTTGCTATTCTAACGTATACAACACGAGAGTTATTAATTTCCTCTTCAGTAGCACCAGATTTGCGATGGTAGTCTGCCAAACTCATATCTAAATCTTCGATCAGCACATTTTGGGGTAACGCATCGGACATATCTTCGTATCGCCACCTCAGATAGTTGTTATTTTTATCTTTGTAAGTATTGCGGACATAAGTGATTGGAATATTAGAATAATTTTCTAACCACTGATGAAGTGTCCATGGAGTATAAAAACGATGATGTATATCTATATCTAAGTAAAGATGTCCATCTGCATCTATTGTAATGTCTATTCTTCTGCCTCTATGAACTTCCCATCCATTCCCACATTTTTCTCTACCCGCTTCATCAGTAATCCACCAAATTAGTCCACCTTCAGAGGCTCTTTCAACTTTGGTCGTTTTGAGGATTTTTAGCTTTTTATCTAGAACTTTTCGCTCAAGGGTTTCTAATACTTTTCTTTCTACAGGATTTTCAAAATTCAATATTTTTGTCCCTATTTCTGTCAACTTCCAATCATTACTCTGCATTTTATCAGGTCTGATACGTTCCTTAGTAAGGATACAACTTCCCAATTTAGCTGCGATCACCCCAACTTTATAACCAATACTTGAAATTGCTCTTTGCTCATCTCCTTGCTCTGGCATTTGCTGGAAGTCACATCGATATTCATAAACCGTGAGGTCATCTCTGACTAATTCCTTCACAGGAAAACGATTCAAAACAACCGATGTTTTTGCAAATTCTGGAATAGAAGTCATAGGAGAATCTTTCTTAGGTGACTATATAGGTAACGATTAATATCATAGCTTAGTCTGGAGTGTAAGCCCACAAACAATGTATTCTAGAATGTAAGTTGTGCTTGAGTTGAACCTGTTGTCTCATGGAATTGTGATATGAGAATTTTAGCTATAGGTGATATTCATGGCTGCTCTACTGCTTTGGATAGCTTATTGAATGGGGTGAATCTCCGGAAAAGTGATGTAATTGTTACTCTTGGCGATTACGTGAATAAAGGCCCGGATACGAAGGGGGTGTTAGATCGATTGATTGCGCTTCACGAACGGGGTCAGTTAATACCGATTCGAGGAAATCATGATTTAATGTTCCTATTGGCGCGATCACTTCCTGAAGAGAAGGTTGCTCAAGATCGCATTACTCCAGAAACCCTTGCCTCCTATGGCACTCAAGAGAATGGGAAACCCATCAACATCACAAATATTCCCGATCGCCACTACCGCTTTTTAGCCCAAACTTGCTTAAACTATTGGGAAACCAAAGATCATTTTTTCCTCCACGCAACTGCCGATCCGGATCTTCCCCTCGATCAACAACCTTATGAAAATCTATTTTGGCATTTAAATCACCTCGTCCCCATCAGTCCGGTAAGGTGATGATCTGCGGTCATACGAGCCAAAAAAATGGTCAACCGGTTAATTTAGGTCACGCTATTTGTATTGATACTTGGGCCTGCGGTCAAGGATGGTTAACGGCTCTAGAGGTGAATACGGGAGAGCTTTGGCAGGCCAACCAACAAGGGGCCAGGCAAAGGAGCCATATTCACGACTTCCAACAGCGAGCAATGGCGATCGCTTAACCAAAACTGACGTTAAACTAAAAGGAGATGGGATAGTGGTTTTTCGTATTGTTTTTTTCTGATGAGGATCAATTGTTTATGCTATTTTCCTGGTTGCCTTCCATTTCCTGGCCTCGTCTTCAAGGGACTTTAGCTACCCTTTTAGCTTTAGGCGTGACGGTATTCCCTTTACCCAGTCTAGCCCTAGAAGATTTGCAACTGCCAGAAGATATTGGATTACCGAGTCGCCGTCAAGCCGGTGGAACCCGTGGCCCCTGTATTACCGATAAAAGCGGTCAACTCTTACCCATTATTCCTAAATTTAATATCGGCCGTACCCTCAAAGATTCCCCTACTCTATTTGTGTATTTGCCTCAACATACCACAGATCAAGGGATACTAATTTTGCAAGAATTAGATCAGGAAAAATTAGCTCAATCTGGCTTAACTTTAGCCAATCTCACTGATCACAATCAAGATCAATTTTTGAAAGCTGAATTCAAGAGTCCTATATCCCTCAATCAAGAATCAGGAATCTTAGGGGTTGCCCTGAGCGAACATCCTGAGATCCCTAAACTGGAGGCGGGAAAAATTTATTTGTGGGCCGTTCAGCTCGTTTGTAATAATACCTTTAGCGACTATGCCCAGGGCTGGATTCAGGTAGCCACAAATACCGAAGAACAAGCCACCTTGAGAGCCAAATTGGAGGAAGCAAAATCCGATCGCGATCGCGCTAAAATCTATGCCCAAGCAGGTGTATGGTACGATTTGCTCGTAGCTTTAGCTCAGTTGCGCCAAACCACATCTAGCGAAGAACAAGCTCAAGCAACAACCGATTGGAAAAGTCTCCTGACTCATCCTCAAGTGGGACTCGACCAGATTGTTGATGCCCCCCTTTTATCGAAGAGTCGAACTTCAACCGTTTTAGCGCCCTAGTCTACCATCAATCATCCTAAAGCTCACTATCGCCATCATCACCCATAACCATGACAGTATGACCTGTTGAGCTTTAGCCCCTCTTGATTCAGAAAACGGAATTTATCCAATCAGGATCCTCCATTCATGATTTGAGCTAAAGCTGTAACCACACCATCTTCTTCTATTGAGGGAGCAATCCAATCTGCAATCCTCTGAATTGGAGCAGGAGCATTGCCCATGGCAACACCAATTCCAGCATATTTTATCATTTCTAAGTCATTGAAATTATCACCGATCGTCATCACATTCTCAGCCTTCAATCCCAGTAGAGTTTCTGCTAAATATTGTACCGCAAAACCCTTATTAGCTAAGGGATGGGTGATCTCGAAAAATGTGGGTGTAGATTTGCTAAAATGTAGTTGGTCTTGAGTAAATGTGGCATATAAATCTGCCGAGAGTTTCTCAATTAACTCCACATTCTCACTCAGGGCTAAAATTTTGGTCGGTTCCACCGTCAGCAGTTCTCTGAAGTCTTCTACCACTTGAACTGGTACTGAGGTGCGCTCTAGATATTTGTGGGTATCTTCTCCCATATATTCGACATATAAACAATCATCAATATAGAAATGGATCGTAATTTTATGCCGATATTGGGGTTGTTCTAAAAAGTCGAGAATTTGCCCAGCTAAGGGAATAGAAACAGGAAAATGTCGGTGAACTTTATTCGTTTCTGGGTCTTGAATTAAGGCACCATTGTAGCAAATCAGAGGAAACCCCGCACCGATCGCCTCGTAAAAGCGTAAAGCCGAGCAAAACATGCGTCCTGTCGCCACCGCTACTGGAATTCCCTGTTTTTTTACGTTTGCGATAGCTTCAATCACCGGTTGACGGACTTGGTTCGAGATCCCGGCGATCGTTCCATCAATATCTAAGACTAACAGTTTGATGTTTTGGCGATCGCCAACCGGAAAAGCATTCAAAGACATGAGATCGAAGTTCCCTCTATTACCTATGACCGATTACCCAATCTAGCTTAATTGAACCACAACTTGATTATTGAGCAAAGTTTGATTGGTGAGCAAATCTTCCACCGTAATTCTTAAAAAGCGCTCTCGATCGACTTGAAACAATACTCTGATTCGGTCACTTCCAGGAATACCGGGAGGATTCAGATTGGCAATAGTACGGGCATTTCCTGTATCATTTAAGGGCGTTACTGAGCGCTTATCGCCGCTCAAAATACGGGTAATCAGGCGATCGCCATCAAAATAGATCTCTGTTCCTCCCGTTTGTGCCCCTAATTCTCCCAAAACCAACTCCAGTTTAGGTTGATTTTCTGCGGAAGCCCCTAACATTAACTCAATCGGTTTAGACATGGGATAGGGCTGTCCTTCTGGTATAATCGGATGCCAGCTATGACCTTTCGTGCGTCGATTCCAATAGCGAATGCCATAACTATGATAGAGAAAATCCTGTAATTCAACCCCCTGAACCAATTGCAGCGCACCTTCAGCGATCGCTTCAAACGGTTTATCACAGCGTACCTGTTTTTCCTCAAAATAGCCCTTAATCCAACCTTGTACAGCCGGAATTTGACAAGTTCCACCCACCAATAACACCGAATCAATTTGAGATTTATTCACCCCCTCACGGGTTGCTTGTTGCAGCACTTGAGCCATAATCGTATCAAGTTGATCAAAGAATTTACGGTCTTCTAAAATCGATTGCAACTGTTTACGAGTGAGTTTTAACTCATAGCTCTCTAGAGAATTTCGGTCAAAATAAACTTCTGTTGCTGTGGTACGGGAAGACAATTGAATTTTTAGTTTTTCTGCCAATCGAGTTAAAGACAAAGATTGAACTAAATCATACTGGGCTATCAATTCATCGGTAATCCAATGGTCTAAATCTGAACCCCCTAAATTCAAACCTGCTTTAGCAATCACTCGCGCAGTTTTCACCTGTTGACCTGATTTTTCCTCAAACGATTTTGCCCCCCATTTGAGAACAAATCCTAGAGGATTCGCCGCTTTTCCTTCACTTTTAATTCCATTGCTATTTAGTTGCACCAACGATAAATCTAATGTACCGCCGCCAAAGTCTACAACTAAAATTAAATTGCGATCGCCCACGCCATAGCCTAAGGCTGCTGCTGTCGGTTCATCAATCATTCTCACTTTATCCACCGACCAAGTTTGACAAACTTGCCCTAACCAGTGACGATAGGTTTCAAAACTATCGACTGGTGCCGTCACAATCAAAGACTCTTCCAGATTGATTTGATTGAACAAATGAGTGAGGAACCAAGTGCCCACTTGTTCAAACTGAATCGTCACTCCATCAAGTTGGGGTAAAAATCCCTGAATGGGGGTTCCAATCCCGCGCTTAAAGTGACTAAAGAATCGGGTATCTTGAGCCAGATCTAAACCGCGATCGCGCACCGGCTGGCCAATAATCACTTGTTCCGACTCGGCATTTTCCACATAGACGAGACTGGGAATTAGGGGAGGATTGGGAGCCTGTTGTAGGGAATATCCAGGAACTTTAAGTATTTCCGGGGTTTGAGTCACTGGATTCCAGCGGCTAATGACTGTGTTAGAAGTGCCAAAATCAATTGCGATCGCCATAAGGGATTAGAAATGATACAGTTAAAAAAAATTTGTTATCGGATATAAACACTCAAATTCTACCAAATCAGGGGGTAAAGCAGTGAAAAAACGAGTCACCCTTACGTTTGCCCAGCGTTGGGTACGAATGCCAGTTACCTACCGTTTGGCCAAGGATTTTAATGTCGCTGCCAATATTATTCGCGCTCACGTGGCTCCCAATCAAGTGGGAAAGCTGGTGGTAGAACTCTCTGGAGACATCGATCAACTCGAGGATGCGATTGAATGGATGCGATCGCAAAATATTCAAGTCTCTCAAGCGACCAGCGAGATTATCGTTAATGAAGAAATCTGTGTTGATTGTGGACTGTGTACTGGAGTTTGTCCGACTCAAGCACTCACTCTCAATCCAGAGACATTTAAGCTATCCTTTATGCGATCGCGCTGTGTCGTTTGTGAACAATGTATCGTCGCTTGTCCCGTCCAAGCCATTTCTACCACTCTTTAAAAGACTTCTTGCAGAAGGTGAGGGAATAGGGAATAGGGGTAAGAATGCAGGATTACTCCATTGCAATTTATTTTCTGCACAATTATGCAAGAGATCTAAACTTAAAGTGATGATTTCTCTCTCGTCAATATCAGGGGTTGACGGGAGAGGAAATGCAGATCAATAGTGAATCATTACCCATGGAGTTTAATCAGACTTAGCCCACATATTGCCCACCCCTAAGGTAAACCCTGGTAATATCGTTTCACTGTATAAAGTATGGGTTAAAGGCATTTTTCTATGGCAGAAAAAAGGAGATTTAGGACATTTTCTATTGCGATTCGTGCCTATTGCCTATTGCCTCAAACCATAACCTAACTGTCCTAACTGACTCCTTCTCTGCTATAGCTGTTCGGGAATAATCAGGGCGTGTGTCATTGACCAACCTACATTGTAAAATGGAAGAATTGACTCAGTTATTGGGCGATCGGAGAAAAACTATGGCACGTGGACAGAGGCGGATCAGCAAGCGTTCAATTGTTCCATCTCAAGGTAAAGGCAAAACAGGCCACACCGTGCAAGCCCAGTCTAACCCGATTCAACGAGAAGGCAATCAATATGCCATGGGTAAAGATTGCCCTCTAGTGCGTCATGGCAATATCCTACAACGGATTATGGAGCGAGATGCCCGGCAACCTGTTGTGCAGCGAGATAATGAAGGTGAAGAACAACAATCGGTCAATCTCTATCCTACAGGAAAAGGATCGCCTCTACCGGATGAAATCGTAGACAACTTTAGCCAGCAAGGCCATCCAGAAGTGGCAAACGCTGAAGTTCATGTTGATGATGTTGCCACCCAAAGCATCGGCGCTCAAGCTTATACCACCCAGAAAAAAAATATTGTCGTCCAATCAAGCGTAGCTAACGATCCTAAAGTGTTGACCCACGAAGCAACCCATGTGGTGCAACAACATAATATGGATGTGCAACCTACCATTCCCAACACTCCCATCAACGATACCTTGGAACAAGATGCCCAAGATAACGAAAAACGAATTAGTCAAAATCAACCCGTTTCAGTACAACTCAAAGGCCAGAATACCCAGAGTTCGGGTTCCCCCATGATCCAACGTAAGATAGAAGCCAATAATCTCGGACAATTAGTCGAGCAGCAAATTGGGTTACAAGCCAATGTTAAAGCGAATGGAATTCAAGATGGCAAGACCTACACAACAGTAGGGTTTGAACATGAATTTGCCCAAATGAAGGATGGGCCGCTGCGGGGATTAGATCATGTGGAAATTGGTGAATCGAGCGAGCATATGCCCTTTACTGGGATCAATTTTAAGTTAGAGACCGATGCCAATAATGCTCTTGAACTTGTCAGTCCTCCTTTTCTTGTAGAAACCATTGGCCAGGGAAGTTCCATCCCTGTTCCTGAAGATCTAGCCAAAATCAATCGTTTAATTTCCATGGATTTGCAAGGGGCGGTCAATCCAGAAGACAGAACGATTGGTGAGTTTGTCAGCACAATGAAAGGCTCCTCCAATCTTACATTCAAGCTGAAAAGAAGACCCGACCTTGGAAGTGAACAGCGAACTCCAGACAATACGAGGAGGAGTAATGTATTTAAGCGATTTTTCCATTCTTGGTCGAGTTTAAAATTCGGCAATCCCTTCAAAGGGAATAAACCAATCACTAGAGTCCATAAAATCCCTGGAATACACTTAAAACCATCCCATAAAAATGGTGGTATTTTGCCCCAAGCTAATGTTGCTCTAAGCGGTAAGGATCTGGCAAAAGTAATCGATAAAAGCAGCGCTCCTAATGTGGCTATTAGTGAAAAGATATCTGCATTTGGCACACTACAAATGGGGATTAAAGCTAAATTGGTAGAGAAAGGAAATGAATTAACTAATAATCAAGTCTCTTCTGAGTTGAAAACGTTTCTTAATCAACTGGCACGAACCTTAAGTGGGATTGTCTCTGTCCCTTTCCAAAGCAGAGAACTTGCAGCACAAGGTAAAGCGACAAAAATGTTTGGCCATTGGAAACAGTATTGGAAAGGGTATAACAATGACAAAAAATCGGACAAAAATCCGGAGGGTATACGCGAGAAGACCTGGTCGGAAGAGGAAAATAAGTACAAAATAAAATATACATGGTTGAAAAAATATAAGGAAATGGAACTACTCACCAGCCATGTTAAAGACGTTCAAGACCTGTGGGTAAAAGATACTCTGATGAATTTTGGCTTGGGGCTATCCTTAAAACCTGAAGATTGGGATACAGTCAAAACTATCCTTCTAGATAAAGATATACAAGGGATGTTAAGTGGTATAGAACAAAATGAGGCGATGAGTGCGCTGCGTACACAATATCCTTGGGCCTTTAGTAAAAATCGTGGAATTGGGCCAAAAATGGTTGCTGGGGCTAACAAAATTATCTCCCAAATTCAAAGTAATAAACTGGATACAACTGCCCCAAACGAAGACCTTGATTTTGGAGTGGATGAACAGCGTAGCTTCTTATCCCATAAAGACAAGTATATTAGCCCAAGGCAAGATACTTTCTTGAAAGGTGGAACAGTTAAATTACCGGGCAGTGGAAATCGCGCCCATGTCTTAGAGTCACGCCGCAATGTCAATAGTTTCTTAGAGACATTAAAGGATATACGCTCGGAACAAGTCCCTGTCAACTCAGAACCAGACCGTGTAAATAATGTCAACTCAGAAACAGACCGTGTAAATAATCAACTCCAACCCCCCGAGCAAGGATTTCGTGGTCGTCGATACAAACAGCGGCAGACACCGCAGGTGATAAGAGACTATCAGTTAAAACAGTTGCAAAAAAATCACCCGGTTAATTCCTTGGTTCGATACCGAATTGCCAACAATGTTAATCGAGTTAGCCATCGCGGCGGTCCAGTGGATATTGATTGTTTGGCTAAGGTGACTGGCCATGACTATAATAATCAGAGCAATCAGCCAGTATTACAGGTGACTGGAATTGCATTTGTTAACTCGAAAACTTTAAATGCTCTGGGTCATGGGTATGATGCTCAAGAGTGGGTTAGTAAGTTTGAATTTGACTTAAACGCTATAACTCCCGACCATATCGGGGCAAGTCGTTGGATTACTAAAGAGCAGATTGTAATATAAGATTTTTAATTTTTCATTGAAGGGGGAGAGTTGGGATTGAGCGATCGCCCCTTCACTTCACCAACCCTTGGCTCTTGCAGTAAAATCAGTTTCTCCGATCGCAGACAAACAGACCAGGGAGTTGGCTGGGTTTGCAGGGTTTCCCATTTCTCCTTAAAGATTTCTGCCTGGAGATGGTAGTCCCGGTGATGATTCGGGGGACGATTTAAGGTGAGATAGAGGGTCATCCGGTGGGGACTTTCGCTAGTATCGGCTAACCAGCACTCAAAGGTATTCTCTTGGTTAAGATCGGCAACAAAGGTAATATGATGCGCTCGAATGGCAATTTGGGTCAATGTATCGGGGATGGGTTTATGGGTGGTTAAGGCACAATTCCAGTCAATGGCTAAAATTTGCCCATTTTCGACAACAGTCGCGCGGGAAAAGTTCTTGCAAGCGGTGATGCGAGCAACGGGTTCATAGCGAGGTTCGGTAAAGATGTCTTCTTTGCTGCCAAAAGCGATCGCTTCTCCTCGATCTAAAACCAAGAGATCTTGGCAAATTCGATAGGCTTCTTCTAAATTATGGGTGACAAATAAGCTCACTCCAGGATAACTCTCTAGGCGATCGACTAATAATTTCACCATCTGTAAATGTAGATAGGTATCTAAAGCGGAGCAGGGTTCATCTAAGAGGAGAATATCCGGTTGACTGGCTAAGGCTCTGGCTAAGGCGACTCGTTGCTGTTGTCCTCCAGAGAGTTGATCGGGGTAGCGATCGCCAAATCCCGATAAGTATACCGCAGCTAACTGCGCTTCGATATCCGCGCGAGTCATGTTCACTGATTTGGGAATCCCAAAGGCGATATTTTCCGCGACGGTGAGATGGGGAAATAGGGCATAATTTTGGAAGACAAGCCCCACGCGGCGCTCGGAGGCGGGCAGATTAATGTCTTGTTCTGAATCGTATAACACTCGACCATTGAGGACAATACGACCGGAATCTGGGGTATCGATGCCTGCAATACAGCGCAAAATCAGGCTTTTGCCTGCGCCAGAGCTGCCTAAAATCCCCAAAACTTGGCGATCGCTGCTGGTCAATGATACATCCAAAGTAAACTCGCAGAGTGTTTTGCGAATCTGCACGCTCAAATACGGTTCCGACGCTCGATAAACTGGACGATTGACGTGCCAAGAGGAGAGTGACGCTGGAGAAACCGTCTTCCAACTTTTACTCTGAAACTTACGCCATAAATTGACTAAAGTTACCATCAACAGAGACAAACCAAGCATTACCATGCACCAAAACCAAGCCGTTTCCATCGAACCCGATTCCACGGCTAAATAAATCGCCATCGGAATCGTTTGGGTTTGGTTGGGAATATTTCCCGCTAACATTAACGTCGCCCCAAATTCCCCTAAAGCACGGGTAAATGCTAAAGTCGCTCCCGCCATCAAACCAGGGAACGCCAGAGGTAAACTAATGCGCCAAAAGATCGTCTGTTCTCTTGCGCCCAGGGTTTGAGCCGCTTGGGGAATCGTGCGATCGATTTGTTCAAAGGCAGCTAACGCAGTTTTGTACATCAGTGGAAATGCCACCACCGTTGCTGTAATCACAGTGGCATACCAGGTAAAGACAATATGAATGTTAAACTGGGCAAGAAAAGACCCGATTGGCGTATTTTTCCCGAATATCACCAAGAGGAAAAAGCCTAAAACAGTAGGGGGCAAAACCAGGGGGGATAAAAATAATCCATCCAAAATCGATTTGGCTTTTCCCCGATACCGGAATATCCAGTGAGCAGCAGTAATCCCTAGGAAAAAAGCGATCATCGTGGCAAGCGTTGCCGTTTTAAGGGAGATAAACAAGGGGGAAAAGTTATCGATCATGATTCGGGAGCTAATCCACAGCAAATATTACATCAGAAGCTTTTATCACAGCGAACGCTTCTTTTCCTTCTGCTAATCCTAAGTTTTCGGCGGACGCTTTAGTAATCACTCCAGTGACTTCTACACCGGGTGCAATTTCTAAAGTTATTTCACTATTCACGGCTCCAGTGACTACTTTTTTCACGGTTCCTTTTAAGGCATTACGAGCGCTAATTTTCATTGAATTTATTGATTTTATAATATAATCAATATTCTATCGATATCACTAGAAAAAAAGAGTATCATGGGGAACAAATTTATATATTTATTGCAGTCTATTGAGCCAGTTGAAATCCATAGTCTTGGAAAATAGATCGTGCAGGTTCTGTCCAGAGAAAATCAATAAAATGTTGGGCTAGTTCGGGAGATTCTGTTTGCTGCAAAATAGCAACGGGATAAAGAATGGGAGAATGATCGGTTTCGGGAGCTGTGGCAACGATAGTTATTTTATCAGAGAGCATCGCATCCGTTTGATAAACGATTCCCGCATCCACATTTCCCGATTCGACATAAAAGAGGACTTGCCGTGCATCTTTAGCTAAGACAAATTTGGGCCGAAGTAACTCATATAGCTTAAGTTGAGTGAGGACTTCTTTTCCATATTGTCCTGCGGGGACTGTTTCTGGATTTCCTAGAGCAATTTTAGCGATATGCTCTTGAGTTAAGTCGGCAAATGCTTTAATCGTTTTTTCTCTTTTGGGAGTCACTAAAACAACTTGATTTTTGAGTAAATTTTTCCGGGTTTTGGGTTGTAATAAATTCTTGCGCTCTAGGGCATCCATTTGTTGAGGGGAAGCAGAAATAAAGACATCCACTGGAGCGCCTTGTTCAATTTGTTGTTGCAGGGTTCCGGATGAAGCAAAGTTATAAGCAATGAGAGTATCTGATGCCTGTTGTTGATAGGCTTGGGCAATGGGACGCATCACATTCTGAAGACTGGCAGCGACAGATACAGTTAGCTGGGTTTGGGTTGAAGTTTCAGGAGTTCCAGAACTACAGCTTATACAGATCGTCACGGTTAGAGCTATAATGAAATAAAAAAATCCTCGTTTTTTCACGATCGTCACCCCCAAGGTTGTGAGAATGTTTAGATAACCAGGATAAACGAGAATTTTTTAAAGCTTAGAAGAGTTGAGCATCAATAGCTTAAAGCATGGATTTGGTTAACTGCTTGACGGTTTGAAAATGCTCAAAACTGGGAGTTTCAATGTCTCCATCAGCTAATTTTTCTAGTTCGCTGGCTAAACGACGTAAATAGTCAGCTTGTTTTCGGATTCTCTGACTGATTCCTGTATCTCCTGATGCTAGACATTGCGGACAGACATCGGTGATGTACTCATCAGAACTGCGATAGGCTCGGGCAATGATTTCTTCAGCAAAGAAAAGGGTACCACAGAGATGGCATTGACATTTTTCATCAAAATAGTTACTTTCTAACTGGATTTTCATCAATAGTTTCCTCAGCCGCTTTCTTATCGTGTTTTGATCTAACTTTGATGGACTTGTGGGTTGACTGGATGTCGCTCAACTAGAATTCTAGTATTGGACACTACCATTTTAACAACTTCTTTATCAATCCTGGGGAAGAGATGAGTTGTTCAAAGTAAGGATATCCTGATAAAAAAGCATGGAGGAAGCGATATAGCGCTGCGCGCTGGCGGTAGGGAATGGGGAATAGGGAATAGATTTTAGTATTGAACCGGAGTCCTAACCCACTCTTTCTCTGCTATAGGTTTAATCGGACTTGATATGATGCTCAGAGGAGTGGAGTTCCTTTGTATGGGGGAGATTCGTGTGCTTTAACAGATCTAATACTTCCTGTTGAGTTAATCCGCGTTTCAGTTGAATGGCGAGAGCGCGAACCTGCTCGAGCAAGTGTTGCACTTCTTGTTGTTGGAGGGTAATCTGCTGCTCTTGGAGTAAACGGTACAAGAGAGAGCGCCCCGAATGTTTGCCTAAAACTAATTGGTGTTCTAATCCAAGTTCCGCCGGATCGTAAGCTTGATAGGTGTGAGGATTTTTCAGCACGCCATTGACATGAATCCCCGCTTCATGGGTAAAGGCATTGTCACCAACGACTGATTTCCAGCGAGGGAGAGTATCCCCCGAAGCTTGCTGTACAAACTGAGAAATATCCCGTAACTGATGGGTATCAATTCCTGATTTTATCCCGTAAAAATGTTTGAGGGCGATCGCCACTTCTTCTAAGGCGGCATTTCCGGCTCGTTCTCCCAACCCGTTAACAGTGGTATTGACGGAGGTGGCTCCCGCTTTGACTCCAGCTAAACTATTGGCGACTGCCATCCCTAAGTCATCGTGGGTATGCATTTCGATCGGGAGGGTAAACTGTTGCACCAATTGGCTAACGGTGTCATAGGTGGCAAAGGGATCGAGAATGCCGATCGTATCGCAAAATCGAAATCGACTAGCTCCCCAATCTTGAGCCTTTTGAATCACTTCACCCAAAAATTTGGGGTTCGCGCGGGAAGAGTCTTCTCCTCCGACAGAAACATAGAGTCCATGATCGATCGCAAAATGAATACTTTCCTCTAACTGTCGCCACAGTTGAGACACCTTGCCGCCAAATTTGACTTGGATCTGAATCTCGGAAACGGGAATCGAGATATGGACTCTGTGCAGTCCACAGGCAAGGGAGGCTTGAATATCTTCAATTTTAGCCCGATTCCAACCGATTAACTCCGCTTTCAGTCCTAAATCAACGATCGCCCGGATGGCATCTGCCTCTTCACCTCCCATTACTGGAATTCCGATCTCCAGTTCTGGAACCCCCATGCGATCGAGGAATTGGGCGATCGCCACTTTTTCCGCCAGGGTAAACGCCACTCCAGCCGCTTGTTCTCCATCCCTCAAAGTGGTGTCATTAATATTAATACTCATGGGTAATCCTCTCCTGTAATTGGGCTTCCAGGGACTCCAGGCGATCCCTTAAAGCGGCGATCGCTCTTCCTTGAATATCCGGCAAACTACCATGTTCCAAGGGATCTAGCGATTGTCCGCAGTTTCGCACCACGCGCCCTGGTATTCCCACCACCGTGCAATGATCGGGTACGGGGTTTAATACTACCGAACCCGCACCAATACGAACATTATCCCCGATTTTAATATTGCCTAAGACTTTGGCTCCGGCACCAATAATAACGCGATCGCCTACCGTGGGATGGCGTTTCCCTTGCTCTTTTCCCGTTCCTCCCAAAGTCACCCCTTGGTAAATCAGAGCATAGTCCCCCACAATCGCAGTTTCTCCAATCACCACCCCCATACCATGATCGATACAAATTCCCCGTCCTAAACAAGCCCCTGGATGAATTTCCACGCCCGTTAAAAACCGCGCTATGGCTGACAGCAGGCGAGGGATTAACCCAATATGATGAGCGTGCAAATAATGGGCAATACGGTAAAAAATTAAGGCGTGCCATCCAGGGGAGAACAGAAACACCTCCAAGGGATTTCTCGCGGCTGGATCTCGCTCAAATATGATGCGAAAATCCGTACCCATCTCTTGCCAGAGCGATAATGCTCCGCATCGCTTATGCGATCGCACATCTCTTAAGTCTGGGAAGTCAGGAGTGCAGGAGTTAGAAATCATAGACATCACCGTTTTCTTCATGATTCTTCAAGGTTCATTACTCCCCAATTTATCCACAACCTAAACCATCTCCTTGACATTCAGACGCGGCGGCGGATAGGCGAGTGCATTCCGTTTGTTTTCGCCGTTTGAATTTTGACAGGTCTGCCCCATCATAAACGGCTTGCAATCCCAGGTTAATAAACCCACTAATTTCGATGGGAGTAATTCCACATTGACTTAAGATTTGCTTGGGATTCTCTCCCATGCCACTGGCTAAAATAGCCCGACAATCTTGCAAATTATTGGCTAGTTTTTGCCACCGTTCAAATCCAGTTCCCACTTCTGGAGTCAACCGTTCTTCAACCAAACTAAATCCGCTTCCCGTTTGTTCCCAAATTTGTAATTGCGGCGCTTGCCCTAGATGCTGATTGACTAACACTCCTTCAACAGTAGCGACGGCAACATAGGGGCGATTGTTGGATTGTTGGGGAAGCTTGCGTTTAGAAGAAGCCGCCAAACAGCCATGAAATTCCTGCGATCGATCTTCGCCCAACAGTCCGACAGCATCAGCTCTGCAGCGCGTACAATGGCGCATTTGGGGTAAGTATTGTTCGCACTCTTTGCGAATTTTATTCATCATCTTCCCATTCGGTTCCATCAATTCCTCAAAGGGAGTATCTGGAGTTGGGAACATAGCCATTGCATTGAACAAATCTGCCCCTAATTCTGCCGCTTTTTTAGCCACTTCTACCGCATGATGGTCGTTAATTCCCGGCATGATAATACAGTTGATTTTCACCGTTACTCCAGCCGCTTTTAAATTCTGAATGGCTTCCAATTGTCGCTCTAGAAGTAAGGTTGCTCCTTTTAATCCTTGATAAACCGTTTTACCATCCCGAACCCAACGATAAACTTTGCGGGTAATTTCTGGGTCTACCGCATTCATAGTAACGGTGACGTGACTGACCCCAATTTCCGCAATTTTGGCAATATATTCTGGCTTTAAATTCAGTCCATTGCTCGATAGACAAAGAATTAACTCTGGGTATTCTTCCCGCAACAATTCCATCGTCCGTAAGGTTTGCTCTGGATTGGCAAAAGGATCGCCCGGTCCGGCAATTCCAGCAACCGTAATTCGGGGTTCTTTCTCCAAAACTTGACCCATGTAATAGAGTGCCTGTTCTGGAGATAAAACAGTACTGGTTACTCCAGGTCTACTTTCATTGACGCAATCATATTTGCGATTGCAATAATTACACTGAATATTACATTTGGGTGCGACGGGTAAATGAACTCGTCCATATTGTCCTTTTACATCGACATTGAAGCAAGGATGTTTGGCGTAATCAATGGTGGTAGTCATTTTAGGTTCTCCGTGATGTTTTTTTAGGGAATGGGGAATGGGGAATAGGGAATAGGGAATAGGAAGTTCTCTATTTCTCCGCGTCTCTGCGTCACCGTGTCACCGCGTCTCCCTATCCCCGATCGCTGTCTACAAATAGCCATACCCGACGGGGGAATCGGCTTGTTTCTTATCGATAATGGCGTTAACAATTTGATCGAGCAGGCGCTGAGTTCCGCGATAACCGAGGTGCAACAGGCGCTGTCCTCCAAAGCGATCGTGAATGGGGAAACCGACGCGAATCATGGGAATTTGATGTTTGCGAGCAATGGGATATCCTTTGCTCGTACCGATAATTAAATCAGGTTGAATGCGATCGATTTGTTCGCCTATTTCGTAGAAATCCACATTGTCACGGACGGGGACGGGTTCTCTGACGATCTCTGCGGTGACGGCTTCTATGGCAGCGGCGAGTTGGCCGCTATTGCCTCCAGAGGCGCATAAAATGGGTTTAACGCCAATTTCTGTGAGGAACGCGGTTAATCCCACGACTAAATCTTCCTCTCCGTAGACTACGGCGCGTTTGCCAAAGAGATATTTGTGAGCATCGACATAGGCATCGACTAACCGTCCCCGCTCGGATGCATGAATTTGGGGGATGGGTTGTCCGGTGAGTTCTTGCAGGAGGTTAAAGAAGCGATCGCTCTCTCGCAAACCGATGGGGAGTCCCAAGGGGTGCAATGGTAGGTTAAAACGCTCGCGCAACACTTCTCCTCCAGTGCTGCCCGTGCCTTCTAAGACTCGTCCGAATTCCAAAGTGGCGATCGCCCGATCCATCGCGCGAATCTCAGCAACCGGGGTTCCACCTTCTGGAATCGTCAGATAATCCAGTTGCGCTGGCCCATCCAATGTATCGGAAAAATCAGGTAAAATTGTAGCTTTAATGCCAAAATCTTGCACAACTTCTCGCAGATAGCGCAGATCTGCCGGAGAAACTAAACCCGGCAATACATTCAGGGAACAGGAAACGGAAGGAGCTGAACTTTCTACCCCCACCAATTGTTCAATGACTGCTTTAACCGTGGCATGAAATCCTTCCGCGTGAGTGCCACTATAGCTCGGAGTTGCCACCCGTACTAAAGTCGGTAATGGCTCCTCTTCTTGGCCAAATTCTTCTTGAAATTCCAATAAGAATCGTCTCACATCATCGCCGATAGTTTCCGTTAAACAAGTGGTGGCAATTCCCACGACATCGGGATGGTATTTCTCCATTACATTGAGAATACCTTTTTTCAAGTTTGGCCCGCCCCCATAGACGGCATGTTTTTCACTCAGAGAAGACGAGGCAATATCAATCGGTTCTCGGAAATGACTAATAATATAACGGCGCATATACGTCGCACAGCCTTGAGATCCATGCAAGAAGGGAACGCATCCTTCTATGCCTCGAAAAGCAATACAAGCTCCTAGAGGTTTACAGAGTTTGCAGGCATTGGTTGTAGAGACATAAGCCTCGGTTTTCTGCTTAATTTTTATTTTACCCATGATTTTTCCCTCTCCCAAATTGCAACGATCAAAATTTGTCGATTACTCCGGTTGGTTACGTCGAGGCACAAATTGCCAAATGGGAGACATCACCGTCGAGTGAACTTCTTTAGCAAAATTGAGCATTCCAACAAATCCTTCCAGGGCTTCTTTTCGTTCGTGGTTGTGGTCGCAGAAGCCAATCCCCAATTTATAGGCAATGGGGCGCTCTTTGACTCCACCAACAAAAATATCCACATCCTTTTCTTTCAAAAAACCAGATAATTCTAAGGGATTAGAATCATCAACAATAATGGTTCCTTCATCGGTAATTTCATGCAGTTCTTGATAATCTGCTTTAGTTCCTGTTTGTGACCCGACCATGACCACATCCATACCCAATAACCGGAAGGCTTTGACTAAGGAAAAGGCTTTAAATGCACCACCGACATAAATGGCTGCGGTTTTTCCTTCTAAGTCTTTGCGGTATTCGTTCAACTGTCCATAAAGGGTGGATAATTCAGAGCGCACTAACTCTTGCGCTCGTTGCAAAATGGTGGGATCGTCATCGAAGAACCGAGCAACTGAATATAAGGCTTCTGCCATATCTTCAATGCCAAAATAAGAGACTCGCAGGAAGGGAACATCATAGTCTTCTTGCATCATTTTGGCTAAGTCCAGGGTTGCCCCAGAACACTGCACCACATTCAAGGCTGCACCATGCGATCGCTGAATGTCTTTGATCCGTCCATCCCCAGTAATATTAGCGACTACTTGAATGCCTATTCGCTCAAAATATTCACGGATAATCCAAATCTCTCCAGCCAAGTTAAAGTCACCCAAAATATTAATACTGTGGGGAGAAATGCCGGTGGTATCGCCCATGCCCACTAAGCGAAACATGGCTCGACAAGCGGCATTATATCCGGCTCGTTTATTCCCCTTAAAGCCTTCGGACTGTACGGGAATAACCGGGATGCCTTTTTCTTGGCTAACTCGTTTACAAATTCCTTCTAAGTCGTCTCCAATAATACCCACAATACAAGTTGAATAGACAAATGCACCATTGGGATGATGGCGATCGATTAATTCACATAGGGCTTGGTCGAGTTTTTTCTCACCGCCAAAAATCACATCTCGCTCTTGTAAATCTGTGGAAAAACTGAGTCGATGTAATTCTGGGCCGGAAGAGAGCGCGCCACGAATATCCCAAGTATACGCCGCACAACCAATGGGGCCATGAACCAAATGAATGGCATCGGCAATGGGGTAAAGAACGACGCGAGAACCACAGAAAACACAAGCTCTTTGGCTAACCGCACCCGCCAAGCTTTCTTTATTGCAAGCAAACTCAAAAGGGCTATTTCCTTTGCGGTGAATTTGTTGCTCTCGCTCTCTTAAAATTCCAGTCATAATTTTGTCCGAATGAGAAGTAATAAGGAAGGGCGCATGGCTTGCGCCCTTGAGGGTATAAATCTTCCTTGACAAAGGGAGGTTATGGCTGTCCCCAACCTGACTCGTGGGGATGGCTTTAAGTGGCAAATAAGTATTCTTCAGCCGGTTGATTGTCTTCAAGTGCATCGAGAATTTCATCGATCGCATCTTCATCCACTTCCCCGTACCAATAGTTGTCGGGATAGACCATCATCACGGGGCCATGATCGCAGAGTTTCAGACAACCGGTAGAAGAGACCAGGACATTATCGAGTCCGCGATCGACCAATTCATTTTCAAGATACTGAATTAAACTTACCGCTTTCTTCTTGTTGCAAACGCCCTGAGCTTCTCCCTTGGTTCTAAAAGAATTACAAACAAAAATGTGGTGTTCGGGTTTCGTTAGTTTACTCATGATATCCTCCTGATTTAGGCACAAAGCTTATGGCTGTCGCTGACCTGAACAGGGGGTTGGGGGATCGAGACCATATCCCCTGTTCATTGACTGATGACTATTACAGAGCCAACTCAAAGACTTCATCGGGGTCATCCCGATCTTTGCGTTCCAAAATCGTGTTGATGATGTTGCACAACAGATGCATACTTCCCTTATAACCAACAGAGGGGAAGAAACTGTGACCAACACGGTCTAAGATCGGCCAACCAAACCGGACTAAGGGGATATCTTCCGAACGGGCAATATATTTGCCATAAACGTTGGTAATGAGTAGATCCACAGGATTAGTCTTGATCAGTTGATGTAGATAGAACAGATCCGTATCATCTTTGACGATCGCATCGGGAACCCATTCTTCCAAGATTTCTTTACAGCGCGTGGTGAAATATTTGGAAGCTGTTCCAGTGATCACATACATGGGTTTAGCGCCACAACTGACGAGAAACTCAGTTAAAGGAACAATTTGATCGGGATCTCCAGCTAAAGCGACTCGCTTGCCATAGAGATATTGCTGCATATCCGTCATCAAGTCTACTAACCGACCCCGGTCATCTTTCAAGGACTCTGGAACGGCTGCACCTGTGGTTTCTATAATTGCTTGGATAAAGCGATCCGTTGCGGCAATACCGATGGGTAAATCCAACAACTGATAGGGAACCTTGCATTTATTTTCCAGTTCTTTCGCCGCTTGTTTCGAGGCATCTGGCCCCAGAGCCAGAGTTGCGATGCTATCGCCAGTAGTATGCAACGCTTCCACGGAGGTTCCTCCCTTGGGATACATCTCAAATGTTCCCGTTTGCGGCGTATCCACCACATCACTGGTATCTGGGAAGACTACAGAGTTCACCCCAATTTGATCCAGCAGATGCTTAATCTGGCGGATATCGGACGGTTCTACATATCCCGGAATCACATTAATTTGCTGTTGGGGAGTTTCAGTCTTCTCTGAAAGGTACTTGACAATCCCAGCCGTCATATTTGACCAACCCGTCACATGAGTTCCCACATAACTGGGGGTATTGGCATGAATGACCACTTTACCTTCGGGGATAATCCCACTTTCCCGCGCTTCCCGAATCAACGTCGGAATATCATCTCCAATGGTTTCTGACAGACAGGTGGTATTAATCGCAATTACATCAGGGTCGTACAGTTTGTACATAGTTGTGAAAGCTTGACGCAAGTTTGCACCACCACCAAAGACGGCTGAACCTTCAGTAAACGAACTGGTTGCTGCCATGATCGGGTCGCGATAATGACGAGTTAGGTGCGATCTATGGTAAGAACAACATCCTTGTGAGCCATGGGAATGGGGTAAGCATCCATGAATTCCTAATGCGGCGTACATAGCCCCGATGGGTTGGCACGTTTTGGCGGGGTTAACCCGTAGTGCTTTGCGTTCTACAACTTCTTTGGGGGTTGCTTCTAACATGATTTTCTCTCCGAGTTGGGATGAATGAAGGGTGAGAGTTGCAACGAGTTCAGGACAAACCCCCTGCAACTGGAGGAGGGAGGGTAGGGACTTTCCAGCCCGTTAACCCTAATCCCAAGGGGCTTTGATGTATTGCCAAGTGGGGCTATTGACTCGTAGATCCACATCTTTGGCAAAGTTGACTGCACCTCGGAAACCAGCAAAGGGCCCACCGTAGTCATAATTGTGCAACTGCTTGCAAGGTACGCCGAATTTCTCAATCACGTACTTGTCTTTAATTCCAGAACCAATCAGATCGGGTTTAAAGCGTTTGATCAACACATCGAGTTCATGGTGAGAAATGTTGTCTACTAGCAATGTGCCTTCACCCATATCGGGCATCATGCCTTTGTAGTCATTCATGATCTTCTCGTTACGCAGGCGTTCCATTTCTGCATCCGATGGAGGATTATAGCGCTCTGGATCCCGTTCTACATCCAATTCTTCAATGTTGCGACTGTCTGCATCCACCTTGATATTCGGTAGGGCTTGCCGTCCTTCGTAGTCATCCCGGTGAGCAAACTCATAGCCTGCTACAATGGTTTTCATGCCGAGATCTGCAAATAGTTCTTGGTAGTGATGGGCCCGGGAACCGCCAACGAACAAGAATACCGTTTTTCCTTCGAGTCGTTTGCGGTACTGGGTCAACTGAGCTTCGGCGATCGCCAATTCTTCTACAATCACATCTTCAACCCGTTGAATCAAAGCTGGATCATCAAAGAACTTAGCGATCTTACGTAAACTCTTGGCAAAAGCATGAACGCCAATAAAGTTCACTTTCATCCAAGGCGTGCCATATTTCTCTTCCATCATGGAAGCCATATAGTTAATGGAACGATGGCACATGACCAAATTCACTTTGGCTAAATGAGCCTTGATCGCATCATCATAAGAGGCATCGCCACTAAATGTGGAAACCACTTTAATGCCACATTTTTCCAGCACCCGCTCAATTTCCCAAGAGTCACCCCCGATGTTATATTCACCCATCAGGTTAACGGTAAATCCTTCGATTTCTTCCGTTTCAGTATCATTTCCAATCCAATGTTTGAAGAAACCATTGTTGGCAATATGGTGTCCTGCGGATTGACTGACTCCTTTATATCCTTCACAGTTAAAGGCAACGACCGGAAGTCCCAGTTTTTGCGTCATTTCCCTAGCTGCACCTTGGATATCATCTCCAATTAATCCCACCGGACAAGTGGAGTGAACCGTAATCGATTTGGGTTGGAAAATATCATAGGCTTCTTGCACCGCCTGCTTTAACTTATTCACGCCACCAAACACAACATCATGTTCGTTCAAATCGGTGGAGAAGCAATAGTGTAAAAATTCTTTGCCATCTTCTCTCGGTTTAAACTGATTGCGTCGAGTTAACCAAGAATAATAGGAACACCCAATCGGACCATGAACGATGTGTACGCAGTCACCAAATGGCCCCACAACCACACCTTTACATCCCGCAAAAGCACATCCTCTCTGAGTTATAATTCCGGGAGTTGTACGGGCATTAGCGTTAATTTCTTGCTCCGGAATAGATGGGTCACGAACAACAATATGTTTGCTCCGTTTGCGAGCGACTTTCTTCGGATAGGCTCCAATGATTTCCGCAATACTATCCTGGGTCTCTTCCAGACTTATGGGAGACGGAGAAAGCATCACACCTTGTTGTGCCTGTTGGGATTCTGATTCAAAATCAGTCGTCGGTGATAATTTTTCAGTCATGGTTTTCTCTCCATTATGTTTGGGGTTCGTAAAGACGAGAGAAGAGAACAATATTTAGAGTTAATCTGCTTTTTATTTCCGATCTCCCGTCCCGAATTAATCTCACAGTAAATCCGGCTAGTTTGAGATAAATTCTCCTATCATTCGATGTCAACTAGATTAGGGACTACTTTAGGCAAAAAACATGCCTGAACCCATTTCATCGATCGCAAAATTTCCTTTTTCGCGAGTCCGAATCCGAATACTGTCGAGTACTGGCACTACAAAGATCTTGCCATCTCCAGCATTCCGAGTTTGATTGACCTTGATGATGGTATTGACTACTTCTTTGACCAACTCATCAGGAACAACTAAACTAACCAAACGCTTGGGAATTAAGCGAGGAACATGAGCGAGTAACGGCAATACCTCTGATGCATCTTCAGGATGCTTATTTAAGGCATCTACCACTTCTGCTTCCATGGCTTGCCGTCCTCGACCGGCAACTTTCACGGCATTAAATCCAGGAAAACCTGCCTTAATCAAGGCTTCTTTGGTCTCATGCATTTTGTTCATGCGAATAATCGCAATAACTTCTTTCATGTCTCTTTCCTCAGTGTTAATCTACAGTAGAATTACAATTGTTAGGGGTTGAACGATTGGTTAAACTGGTGATTCGTGTTGGATATATTCTTCGGGAAAATATGACCCCTAACAATCAGCAATACGGCGATCAATCTGGATCTAAGTCGTCACTAAGGTTCGAGGAGAAGTTTCTGGGGTTGCCGGGACTGAAACTTGAGCGGTTTCTTTAACACCTGTACTGACGGTGTAGATTTCTTCAACTGGAGTTACGAAGATTTTTCCATCTCCATAAGCTCCTTCGGTTCCGGTGCGGGCGCTGTCAAGAATAATCCGAATGACGCTGTCTTTATCTTCGTCGGGGACGACAAACATTAACAGTTCTTTGGGCAGTTCATCGTAGTGAACGTTCCCAATTTTTAAACCCCGTTGTTTGCCTCGACCGTAAACATCAATTTTGGTGACGGCGGGAAAGCCTGCATTCAACAAGGCTTGCATCACATCAGTGGCTTTTTCTGGTCGAACAATGGCTCGAATAGCGACTGGCATTTGAGTTTTTCCTCCTCAAAAATGAGAAAATACAACAAAAGGAATGGATGTCCGTTGAGAATACGGGGGTATCCTTAACCGAATAATCCATATTTCACGAGTAATTTTTCCAGGTCATCATTAGACACGGGAGTAGGAATGACTTGATTGGTATTTTCATCAATGGCTTTAGCCAAGTTGCGATAATGTTGCGCTTGTTCGGATTCGGGAGCGTATTCAATCACCGTCTTCCGGTTTAATTCTGCCCGTTGCACCATGTTGTCCCGTGGCATGAAGTAAATCATTTGTGTGCCTAATGCGTCGGCTAAAGCTGTGATCAGTTCTGCTTCTCGGTCAACTTTACGGGAGTTACAAATCAATCCACCTAACCGAACACCACCAGACTCGGCATATTTCATAATACCTCGACAAATGTTGTTGGCAGCATACATTGCCATCATTTCACCAGAGGTGACAATATAGATTTCTTGAGCTTTGCCTTCGCGGATGGGCATGGCAAATCCACCACAAACTACGTCTCCTAAAACGTCGTAGAAGGCATAGTCTAAACCAACTTGTTCTTCATAGGCTCCGAGTTGTTCGAGCATACTGATGGAGGTAATAATCCCCCGTCCTGCACAACCGACACCCGGTTCTGGCCCACCGGATTCAACACATAAAGTTTTCCCAAAGCCTTCTTTGCGGATGTCTTCTAAGTCTACGTCATCGCCTTCTTCGCGTAAGGTATCTAAGACGCTTTTCTGGTGTAAGCCACCGAGTAGTAACCGAGTGGAGTCAGCTTTGGGGTCACAACCGACAATCATGACTTTGCGGCCTAATTCAACTAACCCAGCAACTGTATTTTGAGTGGTGGTTGATTTACCAATTCCGCCTTTTCCGTAAACAGCGATTTTCCTCATGATTAAACCTCCTGTTTGGGGTAGTTAAGTAATGGCTTACAGAGGAATCAATAGAGTGGGGGTGGTTTAAGACTTCCTCTCTCTATTGACAAATATAAGCCACTACGATTAAAGAGAATAACTTCTGAAACACTGACAATATACTCTGCAAAGTTTTCCTGTAACTGGATGGGTTCAAGGATGACTTCACTTTTCTTGCCTACGAATATAGTTATAAACTTTTAAAAGTAAAATAACTGTATATGTGACTACATAAAACACATTTTTTGATTCAATAAAAGTGATTTTGCTTACTTTTTATGTTTTCTATTTTAAACAATTACTTTGTTGCTAATTCTTTGAGCTTTCCTGGCAAAAACTGGATTAAAGAGATGCAAAAAATGAGATTGTTTAAATGTGTTTAAAGGTTAATTTATTATAACAATATTTTTAAACTAATTCCTAATATACAGGGCTATATCATGACAAAAGCACGGCTAAACCGTGCTTTAGATAAGGGTTATATGGATTATTGGGTGAAGATAGAGCAGGTTTATTCCTAAGTCTATAGAGTGCTATTCAACGGCAATGACGATTAAATCATCTGAGACGCGATCGCGCAAGGTTTGCTCAATGCCTTGCTTTAAAGTCGTCAGCACGCTTGGACAACTACCACAGGCTCCTTTTAAGATGACTTTAACGAGATTATTTTCTATGTCGTAAAGCTCCACATCACCGCCATCCATAGCCACCATCGGACGAATTTCATCATTTAAAATTTGTTGAATTAACGTAATCTTTTGTAATGTGGTTAATGGGGGCAATTCAGATGCCGGTTCTGGAGAAGCACTGGCGAGTTTTTCGGCTAATTCGACGCAGGTTTCAACAGCAACCTGGTTCATATGCTGCTGTTGTTTTCGTTCTTGGGTCACTTCAGCCAAGATATCGTCGATCTCAGCCAGACAAGAACCACAACCGCCGCCTGCTTTGATATAGTTCGTGACTTGTTCGGCTGTGGTGAGATGATTGTCCTGGATAATGCGTTTAATTTTGCCTTCGGTGATGGCAAAGCAGCGACAAACTAAGGGACTTTCGTCTTCTTCTTCGGCTTCTAGGGGAATGCCTTTGTAGTTGTAAATGGCTGCTTCTAGGGCTTCTTGTCCCATGACGGAGCAGTGCATTTTTTCTTCGGGAAGCCCTCCTAAAAAGTCGGCAATCTCTCGGTTGCTGAGGGTTAGGGCTTGATCGAGGGTCATGCCTTGAATAAGATCGGTTAAGGCAGAAGAGGAGGCGATCGCACTGGCGCATCCAAAGGTTTGAAACCTGGCATCAATAATTTGTTCGGTTTGAGTATTGACTTTTAGGTGCAACCGCAAGGCATCGCCACAAGCGATACTACCGACATCACCGACAGCAACGGTTTCATATTCTTCACAGTCGGAGGAGGTAATTTCCCCCATGTTATGAGGATTGTTAAATAAATCGATCACTTTATCCGTATAGTCCCACATGGTTCTAGCAGCTCCCTTGAGTTTGAATGGTTAGAAAGGTTGGTCAATGGCTATAGATTTAGCGAGTCTGAGCCAGTTGTTTATCCCCCACTGAACTCAACCAACCGTGCTGTTCGTCGGTGGCATCTTTGAAGGGGGAAATTTGGCGGAGTCGCTCTACAACTTTGGGCATCACTTGCAATACCTGGTCGATTTCTGCGTCGGTGGTATACCGAGATAGGCTAAAGCGAATGGAACCGTGCAAAATGGTGTAGGGCAGTCCCATGGCTTGCAGAACGTGGGACGGTTCTAGGGAACCGGAGGTGCAAGCCGATCCGGAGGACGCACAAATTCCATAGCGATCGAGGGAGAGTAAGATGGCTTCTCCTTCGATGTACTTAAAGCCGATATTGGTGGTGTTGGGCAGTCTTAAGGCAGGATGTCCATTGAGCTGGGTATGGGGAATGGTGGTTAAAATGCTTTGTTCGAGGCGATCGCGCAACTGTCGGACTTGCTTATTTTCAGTCTCCATCGACTGCATGGCCAACTCAGCCGCTTTCCCCAGAGCAATGATACCGGGTACATTTTCCGTTCCTGCACGTCTGCCGCGCTCCTGATGTCCCCCAATTAAAAGGGGCCGAAACCTTACCCCTTTGCGAACATACAAGGCCCCAATACCTTTTGGAGCGTGCAATTTATGTCCAGATAACACCAGAAAATCTACGGTACTCTCTTTCATGTTCAGGGGCACTTTACCCACCGCTTGTACCGCATCTACATGGAACAAAATGCCCCGTTCTTTGACAATGCGCCCAATTCTTTCGATGGGGAAGAGGGTTCCCGTTTCATTGTTCGCGCACATGACGGACACTAAAGCCGTATCCTCTGTCAACGCTGCCTTCAATTCATTTAAATTGAGTTGCCCTTTCTCATTTACGCCTAAATAGGTGGTGGTATAGCCTTGCTTTTCTAACCGCTTACAGAGGTTAATAATGGCCGGGTGTTCAACTTGAGTGGTAACAATATGGCGCTTATCGGGATAACTGGCTAAGGCAGCCCGAATAGCAGCATTATCCCCTTCTGTACCGCAACTGGTGAAGATCATTTCATCAGGTTGAGCGCCTAATAATTGGGCCACATGTTCCCGTGCTTTTCGTACCGGTTTGGCCAATTGTCCTCCGAAGGTATGCATACTGGAAGGATTCGCATAATAGTCCTGTAAGTAGGGAAGCATGGCTTCTAAAACTTCGTCGGCAATCCGGGTGGTTGCATTATTATCGAGATAAATTGTTGAGGGTCGTGCGTCCATGGTTTCGATGAGGATTGAGGATAATTTGGACAAACATGAATAGCTAAAAATGGCCAATAGCCCGCGTTCTACTCGATGGAGATCTAACGCGCTAGTCTGGGTTATCTTGGCGCTCTATTGATTGAATGGATTTCTCAACCCATTGACTGTAAAAATCTAAGACAGCAGTTTCGATTGTGTTGTAAACTTGTACGACTTCAATCCCGGCTTCTTGGAGGCGACTTTCCGGTAGTGCGCCAATTTTAGCCACTAAAACTGCTGTGCAATCGGATAAAGCCGCAATGTTCTCGCTCAGGTCTCCTGGGCCTCCTTCTGGGCCATGACAATAGGGTTTAACCGGGCGGTTTTCGAGCAATTGAGCTTGATGAGCATCAACTTCATAGATGAGGAACTCGCGAGCATGGCCGAAATGCTCGTTGGTTAAACCCTTGTCCTTACTGGCCACTGCAACTCGAATTTGGGGGGGGGGTTTGACAACAGTTGAAGCTGTCATAGTCATAATCTCCTTGCCTGAATGAGAGTTAGGGGCTATCGAGGCAAAAAGGAGAGTGTTATCAGTGTGTTATCCGTATTACCCAATCAAGAGAGTCAATACCTGATAAATAGGAAAAATCTTGACTCTTTATTGATCGGATGTTTTATAGATTCGTTATTCTCTTGTGCCAGTTATACCTCATCTGAATAGGAAGATAAGTTTGATCAATCACAACTTTATGTTTTCTTTATAGTCTTTTAATTAAATCCTTTTACTGCATGATGACTATCGGAAAAATGCAACCTTTAAATCATCAGTGGAAGTTGGACTGGAGATCGCCAGTTTAAAATGACCATGACTTTCAAGTCCTAGATCGGAACTGGTTATCGATAAAAAATAGGGATTTATGTTGAGGTAAATCAAGGGATAAAATCAATGAATTTACTGCATGATTGGACAATAAAGTTAGCTATCAACAGGGAAAAGCCCTAAAAATCAACCATCTATTCATATAGACAAAGTATAGACAAACCTCACATAAATTGAATTGGAAAAATGTGATGTTTTTCAAGAAAAACTGGTACGCTTAAGGGGATCGTACTGTCGGAGTTGGTAGGCTAGTCATGGTATTTACATTGCCGATAGAAACAACCCAAACCAATTCACAATTGAGTTTAGGGCGAGTTTTGGTCGTCGAAGATGAAGAACTGATTCGAGAAACGGTGGCCCTATCCTTACGGGATGAAGGATTTGAGGTGATCGCGGCTGAAGATGGTCGGGGAATTGTGGAATTATTTCATCAACAACAGGAAGGAGGCGATCGCCCGATAGAATCCATTGATGCGATCGTTCTCGATCTGATGCTACCTTCGATCAATGGTCTTGACCTTTGCCGTTGGCTGCGTCAAAGAGGTCATACTGTACCTATCCTCATTCTCAGTGCCAAAGGCTCAGAAACCGATCGCGTCGTCGGGTTAGAAGTTGGAGCAGATGACTACCTTACCAAACCATTCGGCGTGCGAGAATTAGTAGCTAGAGTGCGCGCCCTCCTGCGGCGCAACCGCTATCCCATTCCCGAATCTTGTCCCTCAGTCCTGAGAATCAAAGACATTACCCTATTACCCCAAGAGTGCCGCGTCATCGTCCGCGACCAAGAAATTAACCTCTCTCCCAAAGAATTCCGCTTACTCGAACTCTTTATGAACCATCCTCGACGAGTGTGGTCGCGAGACCAACTGATCGAGCGCATTTGGGAACCCGACTTCATGGGAGATACTAAAACCGTAGATGTACATATTCGTTGGCTACGCGAAAAAATTGAACTCGACCCCAGTCACCCAGAATATTTACTGACGGTTCGTGGATTTGGATACCGCTTTAGCTAACCGAAATCGCACCATTGAAAATGCGATCGCAACCCTAGGCGATGAGGTGATAGATGAGGTGATAATCAAGGAAAGCTATGCTTGTGCCACTACTCGGATTCTTACTGGGATTAGCGGTAGGCTTGCTCCTATGGCTAGGATGTCAATTTCGCTTAGAACGACAAATCAAGCGAATCCTACCTGAATTGACCTCTGGTTCAGGACTGATGCGCCGGTTCCCAGAACGTCTAGTAAGGGCGATCGCCCATCAACGGAAACATCAATACCATCTACAACAAGACATAGATTACTGGAAATCAATCCTCACTTGTGCCCCCCTAGGCCATTTACAAGTTGACGATCAAAATCAACTTATCTGGTGCAACGCCCAAGCCTATCAACTCTTTGGCATTAGTCCTCCAGAACTCAACAGTCCTCGCCTACTGCTGGAAATTGTTCGGTCCTATGAGTTAGATGAACTGATCGACCAAACCCGCACGACCCAAAAACCGGTTGAAAAATACTGGAACTTTCAACCGATTGCGCCAAGGGTAGAACCTCAGAATACCCAGCGATCGCTCAAACCCAAAATCGCCCTGAAAGCCTATAGTATTCCCCTGTCAAAAGGTCGGGTTGGAGTCTTCTTGGAAAACTGCCAAGAACTGCTCACTTTAGCCAACCAGCGCGATCGGGCGTTTTCCGATGTTGCCCATGAACTCAAAACTCCCCTGACCTCCATTCGTCTCGTTGCCGAAACCCTTCAAACTCGCCTCGATCCGCCCCTGCGCAACTGGATCGATCGCCTCCTTTCCGAAGTCATTCGCCTTAGCGATATTGTCCAAGTCCTCCTCGATCTGAGTCAACTCGAACGAGGATCGTCCTATAGCCTCAACTGGAAACCCATTAACCTACCTGACCTGATCCGCTCCTCCTGGATCGCCCTCGAACCCCTAGCCCGTCAGAAACAACTCCAACTGCAATATTCTGGCCCAGAACGGCTATTGATCCACGGCGACGAACATCGCTTATGTCGCGTGTTCATTAATCTCCTTGACAACAGCATTAAATATAGTCCCCTCCAAGGTCAAATATGGGTTAAACTCAGTATAGAAGAATGCCCAAACTCAACCACTCCATCTCAGAAATGGGTGCATCTTGAAGTTATTGACGGCGGTGTAGGTTTCCCAGAAACTGACTTACCCTATGTCTTCGAGCGCTTTTATCGGGGAGAACCCTCCCGTGCTAGAGTCCTCTCCAGTAGCCAAACTGCTCCTGCTGTGTCCTCCAATTCATCTGACCCTCCCCGTACCCCCTTAACTCACAGTAGTGGATTAGGATTGGCCATTGTCCGGCAAATTGTCGAAGCTCATCAAGGATGGGTCAAGGCCAGTAACCATCTAGAAACCGGAGGAGCATGGATTGAAATTTATCTCCCTCAACAGCCATCAGGGGATTTCAATAAGCCTTAATCTCTACCTTGATTAATTCTCACCTCCCCTAGTTCGTTCAGACTGCTGAGTTAAGGCAAAGGTAATCATTTTAAGTTTTTGAATTTTGAATTTTTAATTGAACTCCCCCCGTTCTGGGCAACTTCTTGTAAGATTTGTAAAGATTACCCAGTTGTCAGCAACTGGGACTGCCAGTCAAGCAAAACTTTTTTCTTCGCTAATCTCTTAACCTAACCCTAAAACTGGTGAGTATCACAACAATGATGGAGGCTGATTCGAGTCATCTACCCAGGGATGAACGATTACAAAAAATTTTATCTCGTTGGGGTGTTGCGTCCCGACGACAGGCAGAGGTGATGATCCAACAGGGTCGCATTCGTATTAATGGTCAGGTGGTTCATCAACTCGGCCAGAAAGCGAACCCCGATCGCGATGCGATCGAAATTGATGGTTCTCTTCTCTCCCTTCACCATCGTCCCCAACCCCTTTACCTCTTACTGAACAAACCCCTAGGAGTGATTTGCACCTGTGCCGATCCTCAAAATCGCACTACCGTTTTAGACCTCCTTCCTCCTACTCTGTCTCACCATACCGGTATTCACCCGGTCGGTCGCTTAGATGTTGATTCGACGGGGGCAATTTTGCTCACCAATGATGGAGACTTGACCTTTCAGATGACTCACCCTCGCCATAGTATCCCCAAAACCTATCGCGTTTGGGTAGAAGGAATTCCCCCAGAATCGGTTCTCGAAGACTGGAGAAACGGTATAGTCTATGAAAACATCCAAACTCTACCCGCTAAAGTCAGGCGAATGAGATCGCAAGGCACTCACAAAACTTTGCTGGAAATTGTCTTATGGGAAGGTCGGAATCGGCAAATCCGTAAGGTGGCCCAAACCCTAGGGTATCCCGTGCTTAGTCTCCATCGGAGTGCTATTGGCTCAATTCAACTCAAAGCCTTACCTAAAGGGCAATATCGATATCTGAGAGCCTTGGAAATTACAGCTTTGAGAGGAAACTGTGGTACAAACAGATCGGTGGTGAAGGAGCGTAATTGATGAAGAAACAGAAAACCATACAATCCTCAGTCAATGAGTTTGATTCCTTGAAGAGCGTCTTAATTGACCTGGGGTCTCAATTACGAGATCGCCGTCAGGGAAAAGGTTTGAGTTTAGACTACATTGCCACAAAAACCCGTATCCGACAACGCCTACTCGGGGCGATCGAAGAGGGAAAACTTGAACAACTCCCAGAACCCGTTTATGTCCATTATTTCCTCAGACGCTATGCCGATTTTTTAGGACTCGATGGTTCTAGCTTTGCCAGTCCCTTCCCTTCAGAGTCTCGATTTAACTTGCTCAAGGCCTCTTGGATGCGTTGGCCCATGTGGCAACTGCGCCCGGTTCATTTGTATTTGTTATATGTGGCTATTATTTTTGGTTCCGTCAATGGGCTATCCTATTGGATTGAACGTTCTGTGGGGTCGTCTGTCGATTATTTAGTTGAACAACCTGCACCAGAAATCGAAGCGATCGCCTCTAGCCCTCCTTCTCCCCCCTCAGTAGTTCCCTCAGAATCCTCCCCCGCTTCCCTAGTCGTCAAATCTGAACCCGATCCGAACTCCATCGAACCGGTTCGGGTCAGCGTGATCGTCACTGAACCGTCTTGGATATTGATTGAAGCGGATGGAGAAACCGCTTTTGAAGGAACTCTGACCGAAGGAACCCAACAAACCTGGGTCGCCAATCAAAAATTGATTATCGTAGCGGGTAATGCTGGAGCAGTTTCTGTTGCCCTCAACGAAGGGAAATCCGAAAAACTGGGAGAACCGGGTGCTGTAGAAGAAGTGATCTTTACAGCGAACCAGCTCTCTCGCAGTTAACTGCCCTTTGAGGATCTGCCGTAGAGTTGGGTGAGCAGTTGGAGGCGATCGCACAACCATGTACCAATCGAGTCTGGACGATAACGCCAACTCCAATTTCCCTCAGCCTGTCCAGGAGTATTCATCCTTGCTCGCTCATCTAAACCCAACAAGTCCTGCATGGGAATAATGGCCCAATTGGCCACAGAAGACAAGGCCAAGCGAATGAGATCCCAATGAATACCATTGGGACTCAAATGACCCAAATAATTCACCACGCGATCGCACTCCCAATCGGGTAGATCGTTCTCAAACCAACCCAAAGTCGTATTATTATCATGGGTTCCCGTATAAACCAAGCAGTTGCGCGGTAGATTGTAGGGCAAAAACGGGTTCCCCGCATCGGAACCAAACGCAAAATGTAAGACCCTCATCCCTGGAAATCCAAACTTATCCCGCAGAGCTTCCACCTCTGGGGTAATCACCCCCAAATCTTCAGCTAATATGGGTAGCTTACCTAACGTCTGCTCCAATTTCTCAAAAAATGCTTCTCCAGGGGTGGGCATCCAAGTGCCATTTATCGCCGTTTCTTCCCCTTCAGGAACTGCCCAAAAGGACTCAAAACCCCGGAAATGATCGATCCGAATCCAGTCCACATACTCTAACATGGTCTGAAAGCGATGAATCCACCACTTAAAATCAGTCTTTTTTAGATACTCCCAGTCATACACTGGATTTCCCCATAACTGACCGGTTTCACTAAAATAATCCGGAGGAACACCTGCCATCAGTTCCGGTTGACCGGTTTCTGGATCGATCAAAAAGTTATCTCGGTTAGCCCAGACATCCGCACTATCATGGGCAACATAAATGGGAATATCCCCAATAATTTCCACATTCTGCTGATTGGCATAGGCTTTGAGCGCTGCCCATTGTTGAAAAAACTTAAATTGGGTAAATTGGTGGTAGAAAATTCTCTCTTGTAACCGCTCTTGAGACGCTTTCAGAGCGCTTTGTTCCCGGTTAATTAACGCTTCATCCCATTCATACCAAGGTTTCCCCTCCCGATCGTCCTTGAGGGACATATACAAAACATAATCCTCGAGCCAACTGGCTTTTTCTTGGCAAAAGGTTTCAAAGGCTTCTTGAGTTTCGCTGGAGTTTTCAATTTGTACCTGAAAGTTTTGGCAGGCTTTTTCCAATAGGGCTGTTTTAACGGCAATTACCCGCTCAAAGTCTACCCAATCTAGGGGAAATTCAGGCAAATGAAGAAAATCCTCTTCTTGGAGTAAACCGTCATCCTTGAGATGCTCAGGACTAATGAGCATGGGATTACCAGCCATGGCTGAATAGCACATATAGGGGGAATTCCCAAAACCGGTTGGCCCTAAAGGCAAGATTTGCCACAGTTTTTGGTGCGTGTGGGCAAGAAAATCAACAAAGCGATATGCTTCGTGGCCTAAGTCTCCAATACCAAACCGACTCGGAAATGAAGTGGGATGGAGTAAGATGCCACTAAGTCTAGAAGAGGGCATATTCTACAATTGGCGTATTTCGCAGCTAACATGATGACCTTATCATGTTCTTGGGGTGTCCTTGGGTTTAAATTTGGGGAAGATGCAAATCTTTAAATATCTGACTTGACTATGCAGTATCGTAATCCTACGCCTACGGTTGATATCATTATTGAGATGATTGACCGCCCTGAACGCCCGATTGTGTTGATTGAACGTAAAAATCCTCCCTTCGGATGGGCAATTCCTGGGGGATTTGTTGATTATGGGGAGTCGGTGGAAACGGCGGCTATCCGAGAGGCGAAGGAGGAAACCGGGTTATCAGTGGAGTTGGTGGAGCAGTTCCATGTGTATTCTGAGCCGGGGCGCGATCCTCGCCAGCATACCTTATCGGTGGTGATGATTGCGGCAGCGATGGGTGAACCCCAGGCGGCTGATGATGCTCAGAATTTGGATTTGTTTGAGTTGTGGCAAGTGCCGCCTAATTTATGTTTTGACCATGACAGCATTTTGAAAGATTATTGGATGTACCGCAATTATGGCTTGCGTCCCCGATTGTTTTAAGTGGATAGAGGAAGAAGAATGACTCGTAAAGTGGTTAATACTCAGAGCGCTCCAGCTCCTGTTGGGCCCTATAATCAGGCGATCGCCGCGACAGGTCAGATGTTGTTTGTTTCTGGTCAAATTGCGATCGATCCCAGCACCAATCAATTAGTCCATACCGATGATGTGGCCAAACAAACGGAACAGGTGATGAATAACCTGAAAGCGGTTTTAGCCGAGGCTGGCGCTTCCTTTGCAAATGCCGTGAAAATGACTATTTTCCTTAAGGATATGAATGATTTTGCTACCGTAAATCAGGTCTATTCAGGTTATTTTGACCCGGAGAATGCCCCCGCTCGCGCGTGTGTAGAGGTGTCGCGCTTGCCGAAGGATGTTTTGGTCGAAATTGACTGTATTGCCGTTCTTTAGGGAAACAGGGAATGGGGAATGGGGAACAGGCAATAGTTCTCCGCGTCTCCCTATCCCCCCACTCTCCTATCCCACCAATTCTGCTGGTGAAGACCGGCGAAGGGCAACCGGTTCAGCTTGGGAGAGGCGATCGCTGCCCTTTAACTGCTTTAATTGATCTAATAGGGTCTCCAGCAGTTCAATATGATCTTGGGTAAAGAAAATTGAGAACCCATTACCCCCTAAAGAATATCCCGGTACATAGAGCGAAACCTGATCGTGACGAGGGTGACTGGTCAAAATCGTCATTTCCGTGCCATCGAGCTTATAGGTTGTATCTGTCCAAGTTTGAGCCATCGTTCCGCCTCCAATTCATGCGTTGATTATTTTTTCAACACCCTTATCCTAGCCCAAACTTCTCCTGACTGGCAACCCCTTTTTTGATTTTTTATTCAAACTAGAGATAGGATAGATTTGTAATGGAGAAAACGAATGACCACAGAAACATTTGGTAAAATTCTGCGTAGGGCACGCAAAGACAAAGGCTATTCCCAAAGGAGCCTAGCCGCCTTGGTCAAGCTTGACTTTACCTACCTGTCCAAGCTAGAAAACGATCGCGCTGACTATCCTCCCAAAGAAGATGTCATCCGCTCCCTGGCCAAACATCTCGACCTTGAACCCGATATGTTGGTTTGTCTAGCTGGACGCATTCCTCACCAATATGAGGAACTGCTCAAGCAAAATGCCCAAGCCATGCCCATGCTCCTGAGACGCTTACGAGAAAACCCTGACTTCGCCGAAAAAATCTTTCAAGCAGCCAACGAGGATGCACCCAGTTGAGTTTAATCAAACCCTACCGCTTTTATCCCAAACCAGAAATTGAGCGTCGGGCCAACGACCTCCTGTTACGCATGGAATTTACCCCGAACTGGAAACCCTCTTGGCCCTTAGAAGTAGACCGTATCGCTGATTTTCTAGATTTGGGAGTGGTTTGGGATCGGATTCCCTCAGACGAGTACGGGCCCATTGCGGCCCGCATTCTCCCCTTGAATCGTCAAATTGAACTTAATGAAGAAATTCTCAGTTTACCTGAAGGATTTCAATCCTCTACCCTAGCCCATGAAATCGGCCATTGGATGCTGCATATCAACCATGCAGAAGTCAGTGAAGAAGGACAACGAAATCTGAGCAGCAGTAGCGATTCTTTCTTGTGTCGTCCGAATAGTTCCTTAACCGAACTCGAATCGATTGAGTGGCAGGCACAATACTTTGCCAGTTGTCTGCTGATGCCAGAGAACATCCTTCTCGAATATTGTCATCGCCAAAATCTTACCCGATGGTCTACCCTATACCAACTCCGGGATCAATTAGGAGTTACCATCTCGAATTTAGTCAACCGTCTACAAGATTTAGGTTGGATTTACATTCCCCAGGGGTCTAGAAAACTGATGTTAGGCCCAGTGAACCGGGAATCCACAACGCAATCCTGGGGATAAGGGTTAGACGCAAACGATGGTAGGGGCGAACAGCCGTTCGCCCCTACAGATCTCATTGTTGCAGATAGATCCTGGTGTATCAACCTGAAATAATCTTGCCTAGCGAGACATACGCCGCTTGCGACGCGCAGCAACGGCTTTACGCTTGCGCTTCTCTTGAGGGGTTTCAAAATGACGGCGGCTTTTCACATCCGCAAGGATTCCGGCTTTGGATACTTGGCGCTTAAAGCGACGTAGAGCTGAATCGATTCCTTCGTTTTCTCCGACTACCACTTGGGTCATTCTTGTTCTTGTCTCCTAATTTCAGTGTATGGTTTGGGTGAATAAGTTTGATTCTATTCTATACCATTTTCATTCATTCGTAGCCCTCTCCTGTGGGAGAGAGACTTACAGTCGTAGTAGGTTGGGTTGAGGAACCGAAACCCAACGAATAGGTTGATTTTATGTTGGGTTTCACTTCGTTCAACCCAACCTACTGGATTGTTTCACCTAAAATAGGGCTTTGTTTGTAGTAAGCACTTTAGTGCTTAAAAGCCTAGCTGGAGATTGCTCAATCCCTCACTACGAACGAAATCGATCCTACACTATTAACCTTAGCGGCGCTTCAACAGGGAACCAACCGCGCCAACGGCTAAAAGTCCCAAAAGTGCAGAAGGTTCAGGGACTTTTTCCGGATTACAGGCAGAACTTGTGCTGGTAACGTCAGTTTCACACTCATCCGGTTTCCAACTGGTGGAAATATAGGAATACTTTTGCCCACCACCGGGTTTATCGGCAACATCGACTTGACTGTAAAGGGTGACCGAATCACCCAAGAAATCGATAAAATCACCCGTGGGAGCAACCCCTTGACTGGGAATGGCATCCCAATGAGTGAAAATATCATTAGGTGAAACAGCCACCGCGCTATTGAGTAAGTCTGAACCGTAGAATACCCCATCAGTAGAAGGAATCGTTAATCCACTAAACCTAGCGGGTTGCCCTGGGAAGAGACCATCAAGCATATAGTTAGCATCAAGTTGGGCATTATAATCATCAGTCCCAATCAAAATCCCTCCTCCCCGTTTGGCTAGTTCATAAACCTGATTCGCGGTAAAGTTGCCAAAGCTATTATTGGGCCCGGGAAAATCAGCTTGTGGGGTAGATGTCAAACTACGAATGTGTAAGCTGCCATCAAGCATCAAATTCGATTTCTGGGTGTAATGTTGTTTCAGAGCTTCTCGATCTGCTAGATCGAATGGAAAAGTACGACTGTAAGGACGATAATATATACTATCTAAAACCACAACATCATAGCTATGAGAGGCTAAATGGGCTGTAAGTCCTCCAGATGTTCTATGAGAAACATACGTGGTATCAAAGAGATTTCCACCACCAAAATCATCTAGAAAAGTAGACATTTCTTGACGAAGTTCACTATTGATCCAAGGATTCACGGGCGTTGTGTCCCACCACAAGACGGAAAACTGAGCAGCATTCGCTTTCGAGTTCAGGTTCAAACCGCTCCAACAGAGAACAACAGACGTTACACCAAGAGCAACGCGCTGAAGGGTGTGAGCCACTGTATCAATTCCAGATTTGTTGGTTAACATGGATTTATTCTCCTAATCGTTTTCAGTTCCAGAGCGGGGGTTGAGTCAGTGGAATCCCTCTCTGGATGGACTTAGGAGGCTGTTAAAGTTCGGTTTCTGGGTAATTTCCCGTCGGGATTTTCCCAGAAGCTTATTATCCCTCCTATTAGTTACTCTGTTTTTTGGGAGCGATTTTATGCGAATTCGCGGAAATTGTGATATTTCTTTACAAATAGATGCTCCCCAAACTGTGTTGTTTTAAGGGGGCAATCGGTTAGTTGGCGATCGCTTTATGGTATGAGTGGTGGTAAAATAAACGTGATTGGAGTATGCCAGCTAAAGATGTATTTCATAATACCGTTAAAATAGCCCTCGAAAAAGATAAATGGACAATTACTGATGAGAATCTATTTATTCAAATTGAGGATATTGATTTTTACATAGACCTAACAGCAGAGAAAATTTTAGCGGCTGAAAAAACAGGTAAAAAAATAGCCGTAGAGATCAAGTCTTTTTTAGGCCCCTCAGATGTAACTGAATTTCACCTAGCTCTGGGTCAATGTCTAAACTACCGTTCAGCCTTGAGATTAACCGAACCTGATCGGATTTTGTACTTAGCAATTCCAGTAGATGTTTATCATGAGTTTTTTAGTCGCCAGTTTATTCAAAGAATCATTAGCGAGTATCAGCTCAAATTACTGATTTTTAATCCAGATCAAGAGGAGGTTGTTTTATGGAGAGACTAAATTATCAAGAAATTGTCCAAAATATTCTAGAAAGTCATGCCAAAAATTGCTCAAATCGCCAGACCGAAGTTAAATTGTTATTTGACACGCAGCGCGATCACTATCAGGTTATGAATATGGGTTGGCAAGAGCTAAGGAGAGTATTTGGTTGCCTTGTTTACATAGAAATTAAAGAGGGTAAAATTTGGATTGAACGGGATGGTACGGAAATCGGAATAGCCAATGAATTAGTAGAAGCTGGCATTCCTAAACAGGATATTGTTTTAGCTTTTAAAGCTCCATACAGACGAAAATTTACTGATTTTGCAGCGAGTTGAGCTTACAGCACTTCGCGCGGTAATCGGTCATAGGAAAACCATTGTTCATCATTTCGCGCCCATTTTTAAGGCATTTTATGGGAATACTCTTAATTGAAACATCCCTACTTTTTACCAGGTCACTCGGCCTTCTAATTTTCTTAGTAAACTCGGCCCAATTCCTGACACTCGATCTAAATCTTCGAGGGAGGTAAAGGGTTGCTGCTGACGGAAAGCGATAATGCGTTGGGCTAGGGTTTCTCCAATTCCAGGTAGGGCTTCTAATTCTGCTTGGGTAGCAGTATTGAGATTAACAAGTTTTCCGCGAATGGGGTTGTCAGTTTGGGCTTCGATTTGGGGACATTCCTTCTGTTGACGGGCGAGTTGCTCAGAAATGCGCTCAGGAAGGGTAAGGTTGGCGCTGCGGTAAAGGCGCTGAAATTCGCGGTCAAAATGGGCGGCAACGGTAGGATTGGTGAGGATAAGGACGGTTTCATCATTTTTATGATTGGCGGCTTTTGACCAATTTTGCGAGCCGGTAATGACTGTTTTTTGGTCAATGACGGCGAATTTGTGGTGTAGTTTGTCTCCAATGGGTAAATTGGGTGTGCCTACGGTAGTAATCTTGGCTCTCCAGGGGCGGTTGTCGGGTTCGGTTTTACATTGACGGGCGATCGCCAGCCCCAACATATCTAAACCTTCGCTATAGTATCGATAGGCAAAGGTACGATCGATTAACGCCCGAACTTGAACGCCATTTTGATGTTGGATGTGCAAAATATTGGCTAAGGGTTGCTCTGAGAAAACGTAGAGTGCCATATCAACTGTATTTTGAGCCGTTTTCAGAGTTTTACCGATTAAACCATTGGCGCTGTTTGTCCATAACTCGGAGCCGGAAGTGGGTGAAAATTGAACGGAGACTGGAGTATTTCCTACAACAAGACTTTCCGCAGAACGCAAGGGTTTTTGCAGTCCAAACTCAGGGTCTAAAATGCCTGAATTTCCCTCTCCCCAGAGAATATTAAATTCTTGGGTAAATTGCTCTGAAAGTTCGCGACTTTGTATCGTTAGCAAATGATTGGCATTGCCGCGACTGTCTGGATTGTAGAAGTCTCCATGAATACCACTGGTGGTAAAATTAGCTGAACCAACAATCAGCCGAGAGTTATCAATCACCACAAATTTATGATGCATTAACCCACTGCCTTTCGATCCATCTGCCGTATCATCAATGACGGGAATTTGAGCATTACGCAGGATAATGAGGGCATCTCTTTGGTTCATTTCATCGTTAGAAAGTTGACCATCTTGATTGATATCAGCAAGTTTCACAAATTCCCGATATCGGTTTTGATTGTCAGGATCGAATTGGGCAATTTCGCGAGGTGTAAAATCGCTCCAAGGACGCGAATAGGTATTTTCTAAGATAATCCTAATTTTGACCCCAGCTTTGGCTTGAGTAGCAAGAGCTTGGGCAAGTTGAGGCAGACGAAACTCTTGAACTGCGATATCTATGCTGGTTTGAGCTTGATTAATTTCTTCAATAATCACCGCTTCTAAGTTATCGCCTAATCGTGTAATCTGGCGATAGGGTTCCGTATAACTGGAGGCTTCAGAAGCGTTAAAATAAACTTGAATAAATGGATCTTGAGGGAGAGGCTCAAGGGGGGTAATCTCTGGAGAGTCAGGTTTACATCCAGCGAACAGAAGACTCAAGAGTAAGAGTAATTTACTGATGTTTTGCCACCAGTTCCTCAAGGGGGGTTTGCTCATAGACTTCAAAAGGTTGATGAATCCAGGGATTATCTGTCAAATAATCGACATAATAATCTGGCGCAAAGACGGAGCAAGATTTATACCATAATACGGCCGTGCGGATCTGATTGGGGCGATCGCCCTCCGGTTCTTGTTTTTGGTAATGTTTCAACCAAGTGATACTTTCTTGTAGGGAAATCCCGGAGTCCACCAAATCATCCACCAACAAAATTGGAAAACTTAAACCCTCAGTAGTCATGCTTAGATGCCGAGAAAACTGAATTTGACCCCGTGTCTGATAATCCGGGCCCGTGTAGGATGAAGCAGAAAGAATCGCTAAGGGTTTCCGATATAATCGACAGAGAATATCTCCCACGCGCAAACCGCCCTTAGCAATACAGACAATTTGATTAAATTCCCAACCCGATTGATAAATTTGGGCTGCCAATTGTTCAATCTTTTGGTGGTATTCTGACCAAGAAACAAATAAATCAGACATGACAGGTATAAGGGAAGGGTATCAAGGGAGCATCATAGAATATTTATTCTCAGGGACTCCGAACCAGATGGAGACCCAATTATCCCATATTTATTGCAGACTTTCAGCATATCTTACTCATGACCTCTGAAGCCGAGCGATCGCCATCACCCTTGACCGGGTTACACAAACTATCCTATGGCATAGGAGATTTAGGCCCAGCTATTACTGCTAATCTCCTGGTTTTTATCTTTTTACCCTTCTTAACGGATGTAGCTGGTCTCAGTCCAGCCTTAGCCGGTCAGGTCTTAATGATTGGTAAAATCTGGGATGCTATTAACGATCCTATCATTGGCTTTTTAAGCGATCGCACCCAATCTCGATGGGGAAGACGACATTCTTGGATGATTTGGGGTGCCATTCCCTTTGGCCTCTTTTTCTTCCTCTGTTGGGTTGTCCCCCCCTTTGGGGAATGGGGCACTTTTTGGTACTACGTGGTCGTCAGCATCTTGTTCAATCTGGGCTACACCATGGTGAACTTGCCCTATGTCGCGCTCACGGCTGAACTCACCCCAGATTACAATGAACGCACAACCCTGAATGGATTTCGCTTCACCTTCTCCATTGGTGGTAGTATCTTTTCCTTAATTTTAGGATTAGTCCTCTCCTTACTCATCAAAGATCCGCAACTCCAACATTTGGTACTTGCTGCTCTAGCAACCGTATTATCGGTCATTCCCATCTATTTATCGATTTGGGGCACGCGGCAACCCGTAAAACGCGTAGAACAACAAAGACAAGCCACCCATACTGAAGTCTCTATTCCCCTAGTCGATCAAATCAAGATTGCTTTTAGCAATACGCCCTTTTTATTCGTCATGGGGATTTATTTATCCTCCTGGTTAGCCATTCAAGTGACAGCCACTGTCCTTAAATATTATGTGGTGAGTTGGATGGGATTACCTGATTCTCTCTTTTTTCTGGCGGCTTTAGGAGTACAAGGAACAGCTCTAGTGATGCTCTCTCTGTGGAGTCAAGTCAGTTACCGTTTAGGTAAAAAAGCCGTTTATTATCTTGGTGGTGGGTTTTGGCTGATCACTGAATTGGGGCTATTCTTGCTCCAACCCGGTCAAGTCGGCTTAATGTTCTTGTTATCGATTATTGCCGGATTTGGAGTTTCTGTGGGCTATTTAATTCCGTGGTCAATGCTCCCTGATGTAATCGATCTCGATGAATTGAAAACCGGTCAACGTCGGGAGGGAATTTTCTATTCCTTCATGCTGGTTTTACAAAAAATGGGACTTGCCCTGGGTTTAGCATTGGTGGGACAGATTTTGGAGTGGTCGGGGTATCAATCGGCGATCGCCGGATCGACCCCTCCTATCCAACCGGATTCTGCCCTATTAGCCATTCGTTTGTGTATTACCCTGCTTCCCCTTGCCTGTGTGGTACTCGGTGCGATCTTAGCTTACTTCTATCCCATTACTCGCACGGTTCATCAAGAGATTGTACTCAAGTTGGAACAGAATCGAAAATAAGGGATAAAGCCCTACAAAAGTTTAGGGCACTTCTATTAATTGCTCTTTTGAGCAATTAATAAGATCGAAATTCCATATTTTCCCAAAAAGATGGGATTTCATACTTTAAAAATAGGCAATAAATTATGGGCAATATTTTGATTTTAATCCCCTACATAGAAGTGCCCTTGATGGTTAACCCACCTTGTTCTATACTCTGGAGCGAAAAGTCTCAAACTCAAGGGTGATAACCATGGATCTCGATCGCCGGCAAGGCCGAATGCTCCTCGCTCATAATTTTGCTTTAACTGACAAGATCGTCCCCGAAATCTCCCGGGACGCATTTGCCGCTATTTTTCTAGAAGGATTGGGCGATCGCACTGATATCAAGGGTCGTGCTTTAACTCACGCTCATTGGATGGTTGAAATTCTCTTTGACTTAGAACACTTAGAACCCCAACAAGTGGGCGAAATCTGCGCTGCAATTCTTGCAGAAACTCGCAAAGAACAGAAAGTATCCACCAAGAGTTCTTATGATCTTCTGGTTCTAGCCGGACAGAAACAAACGCCTGCTACCCGTTCCGATCCCGACACGTTGAAAACAGGTGAATGGGGGGTTGATGTCGTTGAAACCGAATCAATTCCGGATTTTCTCACCTCAATCGGTTGGCAGGAAGAAAACGATCGCAAACCCACTATTTTTCGGGTTGAAGTTCGGATATAACCTCGACCCAGTTATTTGTGGTATGGGATTGATGGGTTAAATCCATCAACAGTTGGGAATATACTCCTTCTCGTAGGGTGGGAACGGTGGGTTGCTCCGGATGGTTTTCGATGCTGTCTACCCAAGCATCAACGACGCGCATAAAAGCGGCAATCCGTCCATCGGGATAGGTTTGGGGAAATTCTAGGCGTTGGGGAATCTCCAGTTGGCTTAAGGGTTCGCCAAATTTGGCTCCTTGTAGGGTAAACCCATAGATATAGTCCTTTTGATTGGAACTACCCAGAATTAAGGTAGCGCGATCGCCATAAACTTCCACCCAATGCCCCCGTCCTTGATATGCAACCGAACTGAGCGACACTTGACACGGCGTACCATCAGCCAATTCCAGCATCAATAAACAGGTATCATCCGCGTCAACCGGTTTGAGTTGCCCTGTCGTCGGATCTCGGCGTTGGGAAATGGCGGTACTCAAACGAGCCGATAGGCGCTTGATGTCTCCAAATAACCAGGCAATATAGTCAAAAGCATGGGAACCGATCGCCCCTAATACTCCTCCCCCTTTCTCTTTTTGAGAATACCAATTCCAAGCACGGTTGGGATCGGAGCGAGAAGGAACCAACCAATCAATTTTAATAAACCGTTTTTCACCCACATAATGATCGGCAAGGAGTTCTTGAAACCTTTGCCAGGCAGGGACAAAGCGAAATTCAAAATCCATTGCCGCCACGACTCCTTGCGATTGAGCCAATTGGTACAGATCTTGAGCAGAATCAACGGAAAGCGTCGTCGGTTTTTCCAGTAATAAATGTTTTTTAGCGTTGAGAACCGTTTTCGCCATCTCGTAGTGCAGGAAAGGCGGGGTAGAAATACTAACCGCCTCTACGTCGGGTAAATTGGCGATCGCCTCCACAGTATCGACAGCATGGGGAATCTGATGTTGAGTGGCAATTTTCTGAGCAGTTGCTAGATCGTGATGATACACTGCCACCACTTGAGTCCGATGGTGATGCTCAAAAGCAGGAATATGGACTTTTTGACCAAATCCTGTACCCACAATGCCGATACCAACAGGAGACTGATTCATAGAATGTGAAAGATTACGTCTTATGGTGCATTATAAGGCCATAGAGAATAGGCAAAACCCAGTTGTGCCCTTTCCCAGAACCGTATATTTTTGAAAGAAGATCACAACTACACCCACCCAAACTGATTATGGCCAGCGACAAGCCCATTTTACAAAAAGGTGACGGCATCAATTACCCCGACCTCAAAGAACCGGTCAAATACCTGCAAAACTTGCTCAAGGAAGCAGGGATATTCCAATCGACCGATCCGATTGATGGTCTCTTTGGTTCAGGCACAGAACAGGCGGTCAAAGCATTTCAGGCGAAGAAAGGCTTAAGAGCCGATGGCTTTGTTGGGCCAAATACCTGGGCAGCTTTAGAGTCCGCCACCCCGAAAAAACTGCGCTATCCCGTATTACGGAAGGGCGATGGGATTACGTTCACGGACTTAAAGGATGAGGTAAAAGTCCTGCAAGAATTGCTGAAAAAGGCCCAGATGTTACCGGCTGATTCTCCTCTAGATGGTCTATTTGGCAATGATACTGAATCGGCGCTCAAACAATTCCAGAGAGCCAATAATCTCGTCGATGATGGGGTAGCGGGGCAAAAAACCTGGTCAGCCTTATCGGATGAAGAGGTAGAAACCTATTTACCCTATGGCAATTTACTATTGTCCATCGATCTCGATAAGGTGATTTACTCTATTCCTTATCCCGATGTGCGATCGTATGCTTGGGATTCCATTCCCTTGATTATTCGGGAAGCTGAGGCGGCTAATGTGACCGATAAGGGACAGATTGCTTATATTTTGGCCACTGCCGAGCATGAATCTCGGTTAGGTAAATGGATGGAAGAGTTTGCCAGTGGTTGGGCTTATGAATATCGCTCAGATTTGGGCAATACTCAGTATGGAGATGGGCCTCGTTATAAGGGACGAGGGTTTGTGCAAATTACGGGACGGCGCAATTATACGGATTGGTCAAATCGGTTAGGAATTGATTTGGTGGGCAATCCGAGTTTGGCCAAAGATTGGGAGATTGCCGCGAGAATTCTGGTGATTGGAATGCGCGATGGAACGTTTACAGGATATCGGTTGGGCCATTTTATTGCTGGGTCAACTCGAGAGTTTCGTGGCGCTCGGCGGATTATTAATGGTTTAGATCGTGCCGGACTGATAGGGGCGATCGCAGAAGAGTATGACAGAGTTCTGTAGCGTCTATCGCGATCGTTCTATGAATACATTTAGATTAGCTCCTGTCAAGTGGATGACTCTTTTGATGGTCGTCGCTCTTGCTGCATGTCAAGATGCCCCAGTTTCCCGCTCTTCTGCTTCTTCTGGAGCCTCAACATCTCAGGAATTTTCTGGGGGAGCTACTCCCCCAGTTCTGACGGCTGAGGCTAAACTTCCCCATGGGGTATTTGCACCAATTTTGTCGGAGTTGGACCAGAAGACTCAGCTACCGGTTCTTTTACCCAGTTGGCTTCCTGAAGAGACGGAAGCTTCTCCAGTGTTTGCTATCCCGACAGAAGTGTCTGCTTCTGAATATCAAGTTTTGCTGGCCTTTAGTGCGGATTGTAATGGTGGAACGGCTTGCCGTTGGGGAGAACTGTCCGGTCAAATGGGGCCGTTGACAGCTCCAGAAGGAGGAGAATCGATTACTCTGGCCCAAGGAATTCAAGGTTATTTTGTTCCTGCCACTTGTGGGGCTAATTGTTCCGATGCTGTGGTGATGTGGGAACAAGCTGAAGGACACTATAGTGTGGGCTTGAAAGCGGGAGATAAGGAACAGCTAATCGAGATGGCAAATTCAGCGATCGCCGCCACTCCCTAGACTTGAAGGGAGAGCGATCGCTGATCATTATGAAGATAGAACCCATTAAAACCGAATCCCACATTCGGTTTTATGACTACCTCTCCACCGCTTGAGCGTTTCATCTTCCACTGGTTTGGGAATTAAGGAGGTGGTTGGGCGATCGCTAATATAGGGATAGCCTTGGTCATGGAGGGGGTTGTACCTCACTTCATGTTCGTAGACATAAGCCCAAGTTTCCCGTCCGCGCCAGTAGGCGAGAGGATTGATTTTCAAGCGTCCCATGGGATCGAGTTCTAGGACATTGATCTGATGATGGCTCGTCATTTGATCGCGTCGTCTTCCTGTCAAATAGGCGATCGCTCCTAAATCTTTGAGTCCCTGTTCTAGGGGTTCGCGACGGGTTAGAGTTACAAATCGTTCTAAGTCACTTTGCCACAGGGCTTTACCATAGGACTTTTCAAACGCTTTGCGTGTCGCCATCTTCGCCATGGTATAGACTTTCAGCTCTAGGTCATAGCAGGCTTCTACTTCTGAAATAAACGCTAGAGTTTCGGGAAAATGATACAACGTATCGACAAACAGTACCGGAATTTTCTGCTCTGGACACAGATAGCGATACAGCATATCTGTAATCACCATATCATCTACGTTAAAAATACTGGCTTGTACTAGACCCGTAGGAAAGTTCTGCAAGCACCAACCAATGATATGTAAAGGATGGGTATGGCTGAATCGGCGATTAAGTTCCTGTAAGTCGAGGTTAGTGTGAACTTGGCCTAAAGTTGCAGTCAGATTGGTCATGAAGACTGAATACCCTTTATGATGTGACCTCCATTCTTTAGTTTACCTTAAGATTGTGCCCATACGTTTTTAATTTATCCTGCGACGTTCTGCTAGGGAAACAGAACGTTAAGTGAGATAATCACAGGGTAATGGGTTGTGAAATTGCTGATTATGCGCTTAATCTTATACAGTAAGCCCGGATGTCATCTGTGTGAGGGATTACAAGAAAAGCTCGAACAGATACAGAGCATTGCCTTTGAGTTAGAAGTTAGGGATATTACTACTAATGACACTTGGTGGCAAGCCTATGAATATGAAATACCTGTTTTAGTGCTTGATGGCAGTCCTCCTGAGCGTTTACCCCGTCTCTCTCCAAGGGGAACGGTTGCCCAACTGGAGAAGATGTTAGCCAAATATAGCACTTCGCACTAAGGAATAGGGCTTGCGCGCGATCGGCTCTTTCTTATGGGCGATCGCACGTTCACCCTATCCTCTAAAGAGGATAAAAACCATTAAACAATGCTAATTTATGATGCTTCCATCAACCCAGGTTGCCCCATTGAGTTGAACATCATCAAAGACAGCATCATCGACTCTTGCGTTCTTTAAATTAGCTCCTCTTAAATCACAAGAGATAAACTGGGCTTTTCTTAAATTAGCACCTTCTAAGTTTGCCTCTTTCAGATCTACACTTGCAAAAATGGATTCGGTTAAATCTGCATTCTGTAAATCAGCTTTGCTAAAATAAGATTGAATGCTTAAAATTCGATTCATCTTTACTCGATTCAAGTCAGCAGATACTAAAAAAACTTCACTTAAATGGGCTTCTGTTAAATCCACTTGTGATAAATTAGACTCACAAAAAAACACTCTGGTTAAATTAGCTTTATTAAGATTAGCTTGGCTCAAGTTTGATAAATTCATTTCTGTCTTGTAGATATTTGTTTCACTTAAATCAGCTTCAGTAAAATCAGACTCATTAAAAACTAAATACAATTCTGATTGATGTAAGTCGATTCCATGGAAGTTTCTGTCTCCATCCTCATGAATTTCAAAGTTTTTCCATTGAACGACTTCTTGCTTATCAGCATCAAAAATCATGAATTTAACCGGACTGCCTGCAAAAATGAATCGAACGATTGCCTCCTCAAACAACTTTGTATACATCTCTTCACAAATCGCTAAATACAAAACGCGATCGGGTCTTAAATCAGACAAAAGATTAGCATAAGAAAGATATTGTAAAAAAGCATTTTGTAAATTTTGGACTAGGACATCTTTATTAAGGTCACCTGTAAAAATACAAACTTTATTGATAAGGGGAACCAAATTGTTATTGTTAGTTTCCCATGCTCTTAAATTATCAATCAAGCGATTAATAGATACTTCTATTAAAGAAGGATTGTTAAACGTTGTCATTTCTACCAAGATTTTCTCGCCTTGCCGTTCAGCCATGAGTATTTTTTCTACTGCTAAGTCAACCCACACATACGACTGACCTGCGGTTAATGTCAATGGATCGTCAGTAACAATCCAACTGTCTTTTTCTAGAGCAACTCTAATTGCATTATGATAGAGATCTTGTTCCATATTTATAGTGTAGCGATCGCTCTTTAAATATAACAGGAAAATGGAAGGCAATATGATTTCTAATCAGCATGATCCACAAGGCGATCGCGCCAGCGATACGAAGCATTATCGTTCACCTTGCTCAGAACAGAGCTTCGCGTCACAATAGTAAAAAGAAGACATCCTTTTTAATTTTTCATTGAATTAACTTATGATCGCTGCTGACCCCCTATTCGTCTCCTCCAGTATTCACCCTCACCCAACCTACAAAACGGATATCGCTATTGTGGGTGCAGGAATTGTGGGAGCCACGTTAGCTTGTGCCTTAAAAGACTCTGGCTTAAACATTACCCTGATTGAGGCTCAACCCCAAGAGAAAGCCGCATCTAAGCGCCAAGCCTATGCCCTTACATTGATGTCTGGGAAGATTTTTGATCGATTAGGGGTTTGGCAAGAAATTTTGCCTCAAATCGTTACGTTTAACCAGATTCAGATATCTGATGCCAATCAGTGGGTAGTGAACTTAACGCCAGATGATTTAGGTATGGATCATCTGGGTTATGTGGGAGAACATCGGGTGATTTTAACCGCGCTGCAACAGCAGATTAATCAATCCAATCAGATTCAATGGGTATGCCCAGGACAGGTGCAAGAAATCACATATTTTGAAGATTTTGCTCAGGTTTGGGTCAACTCAGCCGAACATTCGGAACCGGTAGTGATTGAGAGTCGGTTAGTCGTGGCTACTGATGGCGCAAAATCGCCCATTCGCCAAGCAGCGGAAATTTCGACCCAAGGATGGCGCTATTGGCAATCTTGCGTTGCGACAACCATTAAAACAGAAAAACCCCACAATAATGTGGCCTTTGAACGGTTTTGGTATACCGGCCCTATGGGGGTTTTACCTTTGCCAGGAAATCGGGTACAGGTGGTTTGGACGGCTCCCCACGAACAAGCAGAAGCGCTGCAACAATTAGATGAGGCTGAGTTTTTGCGTCTTTTGGAATATCGAACCGACGGTATTTTGGGACGGCTAGAACTTGATAGCCCCCGGTTGGTGTTTCCGGTACAATTAATGCAGTGCGATCGCTACGTCGGCCATCGTCTTGCCCTAGCTGGAGATGCAGCCCATTGTTGCCATCCCGTAGGAGGACAAGGGCTGAATTTAGGCATTCGTGATGCGGCTGCGTTAGCTGAAATTATTAAAAATTCCCATACTCAAAACAAAGATATCGGCCACTTAAAGAACCTCAAACCCTATCAACAGTGGCGTAAACCTCAAAACTGGATGATTCTCGGTTTTACCGATTTCTTAGACCGGACATTTTCCACCGACTGGTTCCCCGTAGTGTGGACGCGCCGTTTAGGATTACTCTTCTTGAAGAAGTTTCGTATCGGTCGTACTCTTTCCCTCAGATTAATGACCGGTTTAATGGGACGCGCTCCAGAAACCGATTAAAAGTTAATATCAGAAAGAGCAAGCACAACCATGAAAAGGAAAATGAAACTTATTGGCTTGGCCTTGGTCATGGCGATCGGCACGGTTCTCTTCTTTTCCTCCGCTGCCCGATCTCAGGTCAACTGTGCCCAACTCTCCCATTGGTCGGCTACCAATCCACCCGTCAGTCAGACTCATATCTTTTGTGGCGAGTGGGATAGCCGACGTGGCAGACCGAAAGGGTTCCACTCACGACCCAATGGCATCAGTCCGCAAACCGTCACCAATTTTCAGATTACCCAGCGAGGCAATGCTCAGGGCATATATGGTGCAACTTGGGGCTATGTGGGACAAGCGGGAAGAACGAAATTCTCCACCATGTTTCCAGATCGCTGCACCCAGCAGGAAGTACTAAATTCAATCTTGTATTCCGCTGCCCATCGGCAAAGTTGTCCGGGTAGCGCCCCGGATTGGGCATGGTGCGGGCGGAGTGCCCCCGCTCGAGCAGCCCAAGGCTATTGCAACGGCGATGACAATAACGTTTTTACTATTGCTGGGGCTTCCTTGAGAAACGGCAACATTAATACAGCATTCCCCTTGCGCTAATCTAAGTTTGCCAATCTCCACAAAGCCATCGTTATTTTTAGGTACAACCTCTCTCAATAAATGTCTCAACCTCCTTTTGAATGGCCCGGTTACTCCGCAACAAACCCTGCCCATCGTCGGGTGAGCACGTTTTTGGTTGTGGACATTCAGCACAGTCCAGAATGGGCAGAGGATTTAGCTGAAAAAATTGAAGCAGTGATGTCCGGTAAACTGCGTCAATGGGAGCGCACTGGTAATGCTTTTCATCTAGAGCTATCTACCCGTGGTGCTTCAATTGAGGATCTCGTAGATGAGTCTATACCAATACAAACCGTTTCTCTTGCTGAATTTCGCATGGCAGTCCTAACCTGGCTCCAGCAGTTGTCACCCTAATTGGATAGTGGTCAGTTATGACCCTTAACCTTTATCTTGAATATGGATAGACTAATACAGCTTGTCCTATCCCTTTTCTGTCACTTTCCAAAATTGCAGGAATTCACTTGAGTTTTTAAATCCCTAGAATTCACGCTCCTCTTCTCCCTCTTACAGCAGTTTCCTCTGCTATGAGGTACATTAATGACGGTTTTTAACGATAGCTAGAATAGCTCAAAGCGCCACC